>NZ_JAILGZ010000104.1 GCF_024696245.1 Treponema sp. | reverse complement strand
TCCTGTTGTAAGAAAGTGGTGGGATATGATGGCAGATATTATGGATGTAAATCCGGATAATTCACCGGTAAGCATTCCATTGCGCCAGATGTTCCATATGGACTAGATCAATTTTTCTGAATAAAAAAATCCCTGATAACCTAAAACATTCTCTTGCTTTTAGTTATCAGGGATCTTTCATTTACAGTGACATAAGCCTTAGTAAAATTACTGAAGCTTTTCTACCATTGCCCAGAGGCTTTCTGCAGAATTAAAGTTTTCCGGTATAATTTCTGCAGGTGTAATATCAATGTCAAATGTTTCCTTAAGTCTGTTGATAAGTTCAACAATGTCAAAGGAATCAAGAACTGCATTATCAATAAGTCCTTTTTCGTTTTCAAAATCAACATCCGGTTTAAGTTCTTTAAGGATGTCCATTAATTCGTCCATTTTTATTCTCCTTATTATTCGTTTTCTTCTGAATTGATTATAAAAGTTTCATTATGATTGCGCAACAAGGAAATAGTTTCTCCTTCCTTTAATAATACTGCAGGAAGGGGGTGACTTAAAAAGAGGTAAATTCCTTCTGTTACAGAATAGGCACCAATGTCACTAAATGCAAGGAGGTCAGAAACTTTAGGGTTGTTCAAATCAAGGCGGCGGAGAACAACATCAGCTGTAGTACAAAGGGAACCGCAGATAGTAGAAGGGGTTGTTAAAAGAGTTGTATCATCTGCCTCCTTCTCGACCTTAATCTGTTTTACACGGGGATTTTTCATTCCCATCATCTGGCCGTAATAATTTATATGGTTGATTCCACCGTCAATTATTACGTAAGTGGCATCTCCATCATTTTTTACATCCATGATTTGAGTAACATAAGTTCCACAGCAGGAAGCAATATAGCGGCCAAGTTCTATTACAAAAGTCCAGGGTGAATCCTTTATAAGGTCAGTAAAAGCCTGAGCTTCCTGAAAATTTGATGCCTGGTCTTCCTGAGCAAAATAGTCATAGCTTAATCCGGGACCATATTCAATCTGGGAAAACTCAATGGAATGCTTTTCCTTAAGCTTGCTGCAATATTCCTGAATAAAGGCAGTTTCTTCCTGAATCTTCTTAAGCTTTTTTTGTGTTCCCGTAAAATAGTGAATGCCCCTTATTTTAATTGAAGGCACTTTCTTTATTTTTTCTATACAGCTGTCCATGTCTTTTTGACTCATGCCAAACTGATTTCCACCGGTAAGACGCAGGATTACTTCCTGTTCATGTTCCGGAAGGTTTTTAGTTGCATTTAAAAGATAGGTACAGTGAAGGGGAGATTCAAGGGTAATTGTTTTTACTTTAAGGCTGTAGGCTCTGTTAACGTCTTCCTGGGTTTTACATACTCCGGAAAATACTATTTTTGAAGGATCAAGTCCTGCCTTTTCACAAATTGAAAGTTCACCTGGAGAGCATACTTCAAATAACAGGTCCTGGTCCTTTAATGTTTTTACAAGAAAAGGGTTTGCCTTAATTGCATAACAGAGAATTGTATTTGAACTGAAAGTTTTTTTAATTCCTTCAATTCTTTTTTTTAATGAATCAGAGTCAAAAAGATAAAAAGGTGTTCCGTACTGCTGAGCAAGATTTTTAAGCATTTCCATTTAAGAGAGCCTCCAGTGCTTTTTTATCAGTTTTTCCGTTTTTAGTAAGAGGAAATTCCTTAATGCAGATAAAGTCAGAAGGAACCATATATGCAGGAAGTGTCTGTTTTAAAAGTGTAACAATGTCTTTTTTTTCTGTTTCATTACCTGTGTAAAAGGCAGTGATTTTATTATTGGAAAAAATACAGCAGGCCCTTGTAATGTTGTCATGCCTGGCAAGGGCTCCTTCAATTTCTCCAAGCTCAATTCTGTGGCCCATGTGTTTTATCTGAGTATCTTTTCTTCCAATGTAATAAAGGAGGCCGTCATCACCATAGCGGGCAAGGTCCCCTGTACGGTAAATACGTTCAAACCTCTGTTTTTGAACAGGATTCTGAATAAAGACTGAAGAAGTTTTTTCTTCATTATTAATATAACCTAAGGCAAGGCAGCTTCCGCTTACACAAAGTTCACCTTCTGTATTCTTTTGGGTAACAAGCTGGTCGTTTTCATCAAGAAGGAAAACCCTTTCATTTTTAAAAGGAATACCAATAGGAAGCTGGTCGTATTCTTTATCAGAAGGAATTTTAAAATAAGTACAATTACAGGTAATTTCTGTTGGTCCGTAAAGATTTACATAGCTGGCATTTGGAATATACTGCTTCCAGATATCAAGCTGCTTTTTAGGCATTACTTCTCCGGAAAACATAATCTTTTTTAATCCGGAAGGTACTTTGTAAGAAAAACCGTTAAGGGTAGAAACCATACAGAGGGCACTTACAGCCCAGATTAAAGTAGTAATATTTCTTTCTTCAAGATAATCCAGAAGTTTTGCAGGCATGGAGAAGAAGAGCTTTGGTACAAGATGAACTGTTGCTCCTGTAAATACTGCAGAAAAAATATCCTTAACAGAAACATCAAAATCAAATGGAGCCTGGTTTGCAATATTTTCTTCTGAAGTAATCTGGAAAGTTTCTGTAAAGCAGAGAAGAAAGTCAATAACCGAACGGTGGGATACAGCTACTGCCTTTGGAATACCTGTAGAACCGGAAGTAAAGTTTGCATAAACAGGGTCAGTGTCAATTATATTAAGTCTTCTGCTGTCATCATAAGGATCAGAAATGTTTTCAAATTCCTTTTCTAAATCATCTGTAAATAAAGGGCTGGCAGAAAGGGTAGAAAGCTTTCGTTCAAAACGTCTGTCTGCAATTACTTTATCTGCATCCAGGGTTTTAAACATAGATTCCAGTCTTGAATCAGGGAAGGTGGCATCAAAAAAAGAATAAAAGCATCCTGCGTAAAGGGCAGCAAAAAAATAAGTTACTGTTTTGACATTTTTATCTGTCATTAAAGGAACTGCCTGTCCAGGGTTAAAATATTTTCTGATAACCAGGGAAAGTTTTCTGGCATTTTCTGTAAGTTCCTTCCAGGTTATGGAAGAGTTTACGTCTGCAAATGCTGTTTTTTCCGGATACTTTGCTGCTGTTTCTTCAAGATAATCAAGTACTGTGTATTTCATCAAAAAGCCTCATTCTTCTTTTTATTTTTTTATTGAGCCCTGTATGCTGGCAAGAGGAAGTGGCGGAAGGTTTACGTCCTTAAGCATTGCATTAAAATCGTGCCAGTAAAGAAGATTTGTAAGGGCAAAAATTCCATTTGCTGTAGAATCCTGGTCATAGCTTTCGCCTTCATCAAGAGTAACAAAAATAAAGTATGAAAGTCTTGCAGATGCAACGTTTTTCTGTTCTTCATTGTCTATGTTTAAATCAACTTCGATTACGCAGTTAAACTTATCCATCTCTGCTGCTGGTGGAGGCATAAGGTTAATGCGGTTTACTTTCATGTGAAGGTTTTTTACTGGCTGAAGATTATCACGGCTGATGCTTTTTTCTTTAATAATGATGTGGTCGATTTTCATCTTAAGTCCTTATTTACAAAAAAGGAATGTCCGTCTGGTCCTTGGATTTAACGGGCATTCCTTTTAGTTTTTATGCTTGGTAATTATTTTTGCTATTACAGTGTGTTCATAAGATATTCTTTGAAACTGTCGTAGTCCTTTTCCATTGGAATTGCATTGTCTGGAAGGGACATAACTTTTTCAAGTCTTTCCGGCATGCTTGGTTCTCTTCCGATTGCCTTTACAACAGTTGCTCCGAATTTTGCAGGTGCTGCTGTTTCAAGAATAATTGCAACAGCCTTCTTATCTACTGCAGCCTGACCCCATGAAGGAACGTTAGCTGTAAGACCAGGTTTGTTAATGTCTGCATCAAGACTGCCGTTAATAAGGGCAGCCATTTTTCCGTCACGGATGTCGTTCCATGCTTTCCATGCAACAGCTCCATGTGGATCAATGATGTATCCTGTATTTGAATGACATGAACGGATTGCATCAAGGGTTCCTTCGTCGTCTGTCCAGTAAGAAGCAAAGAGTGAACGAACCTGTTCAAGGGAATACATTGCAGAGATTCTTTCGTAGTTGCTTGGTGCACCAACATCCATTGCATTGCTTAATGTAGAAACAGAAGGACGTGCTTCGTATTTACCTGTAGCAATCCAGTCAGGTACTGTGTGGTTAGAGTTAGTAGCTGCAACAAAACCTGCGATAGGTGCTCCCATTTCTCTTGCAATAAGACCTGATGTAAGGTTACCGAAGTTTCCGCTTGGAACAACACAGATGATTGATGGATCATCAATTTTGCTGTCCTGTGGAATGCGGTTCTTAACAACAAGTGAAGAATACATATAGTAGAAGCTCTGTGGAAGAAGACGGGAAATGTTAATTGAGTTTGCAGATGAAAGGCGGAACTTGTTTCTAAGTTCAGCATCAGTAAATGCTGTCTTTACAAGTTTCTGGCAGTCATCAAAAGTTCCCTTTACTTTAAGGGCACGTACGTTTCCTGTAAATGTAGAAAGCTGTTTTTCCTGAAGTGGAGAAATCTTTCCGTCAGGATAAAGAATAGTTACGTCAATTCCAGGAACATTGTGGAAGGCACTTCCTACTGCAGAACCAGTATCACCGGAAGTTGCTACAAGAATATGAAGGTTGTCATTTTCGTTTCTGTTAAAATATGACATTACACGGGCCATAAATCTTGCACCAAAATCTTTAAAGGCGCATGTTGGACCATGGAAAAGTTCAAGAACGTAGGTTACAGGATCTACAGGTACTACCTGTGATGTAAATGGATAAGCATCAATGATAAGGGATTCCAGGTCTGAATCAGGTATTTCTCCTTCAACATAAGGTTTTGCCATGTTAAAGGCAACTTCCCTGAATGATGGTTCAGGAATCTTGTTTAAGAATGAACTGTCAAGCTTTGGAAACTCTACAGGAATGTAAAGACCTCCAGTTGCAGCATTCATGCCGTTCATTACAGCAGTCTGAAAATTAGTCTTAATGTTTTTATCACGGGTGTCTGTGTAAATCATTTTCTTCCTCAGTTTTGTCAATCTTCTTATTTAAAATAAGAATGCCAATACTATATCAAAAAACAGTATATAGTTCAATCTTTTCTATAAACTATCAAGATTGAGGAAGTTTCTGTCTGCAGGATTTTTATTGAATTGAAATTAATTAAGGGACATTAAAATCATAAAGGAAAAAAGGGTGAAGTTATAAATAAAGTGGGCTGCAGCGCCTGTGCTTACACTCCGGGTTTTTATCCTGCACAGCCTTAAAAAGATTCCGCAGATAAAGGCATTTATTACGGCAATAAAACCCAGGTAAAAGTGTCCCAGGGCAAATACAATCAGGGTAAAAATTTCACCTGAGAGCCTGAATGCTTTATTTTCTGAAAGAAGGTAAAAGCTTTGAGGCAGAAGCTGGCGGTAAATAACTTCTTCATAATAGGAGGCGGCCATTACATTCATTATAAGAAAAAGAATTCCTTTAAGTCCTGGAACTGTTAAAGCTGTACTTTGTGAACTTTGGGAAAAAGAGGCTGGTAAAAATATTGCAAGGGCTGTCATAAGGGCATAGGTAAGCATCAGAAGGCCCAGTGTAATTCCTCCCCACTTAAGGTGATTGACTATAAGGGAAAAGGTATTTTCAAAAGGCAGTGAATTATTATCTTTAAGAAAAATCCTGAATTCGCCATCAAGAATAAGAGCCATAAAAAGCTGAATTGCTGAGTAAAAGGAAAAGGAAAAGAGTATGTTAAAGGATGATGAAGATTCTGCAGTAAAAGTTGGAAGAACTAACAGAAGAAGGACTGCCAGCAGCTGAATAAAGATGTATTTTTTTTTCATATATGTTATTATAATGCAATAGAAAAAAAATAACGAGGTACCTTTGTGATTTACCTGATACCACTTTTAACAGCCATGCTTTTAACTCTACTTCTGTTAAAACTAAGCGGTATTTTTAAAGATAAAACTGAATTTTTTTCTGCCGGAAGAAAGTGCGGCTTTACTTTAAGGGAAATGACAACTTTATGGCGTCTTGCCTATAACTGCGGACTTGCCGATCCTGAAGTTTTATTTGATTCACTGCCGGATTTAAATCACTGTATTACGCTGTTTATAGACTGGTCTAAAAAAAACGGAAGCTACGAAAGTTATGCAACCCAGCACTTTCTTGAAAAACTTTATTCCTTCAGGTCAAAGGTTTCTCTGGAATACGAAAAAAAGCTGGGGATAAAAACTTCAAGGGAAATAAGCATAGGTCAGAAATTAAGAATCCTTGTGACAGGTTCAGGAATATTTAATTCAAAGGTAATAGATAATTCCAGGGAACTTGTAATCTCCCTGCCGGTCCAGTCCGGAAGCGTTTTAAAAATGACTTCTTCAATGAAAAGGGCCTGGTGGGAAGGAAAAAAAATTGCGGTTTACTTCTGGCGTAAAAATGATGCGGCCTATGTTTTTGATTCCATGGTATTCAGGTCAGCATCCAGAAACGGAGAATCTTCACTTTTTTTACAGCATAGTGAAAATCTTGAAAGAACTCAGAAAAGAAAATCCATACGCTCAGCCTGTGAGCTTCCTGCCATGCTTTATTTTACAGGCCCTGCTGCCCAGTATCAGGTTGCCGGTGATGATGAAGAAGGCTTCAGGTGCCTTATAGAAAATATAAGTGAAAACGGAGCTATGATCCGTATTGGTGGAAAATGCCGCAGGGATCTTTTTCTTAAGCTTCAGTTTGATATGGACGGAGATTTTATTCTTATGCAGGGTAAGGTAAAGTCTGTTGAGTACAACAAGTATTTAAATCAGTCCCGCATTCATTTTGAATGTACTAAAATATCTTCCCAGATGAAAAAGATGATTCTTGCCTATACTTACAGAATTGATTCTGCAGGAGAAGAGCAGAAAAAAATTATGGAACTTATGGATCAGGATTCTGAAGAAGATAGTGATGGTGAAGTTTTACCGGAAAATGAAAATTCAGGGATTTCCACTTGAAAATATGGGTGGGGTCATTACAATAAAAATGCAGGATAAAGTGAGGTTATTATGAAGAAGATTTTTAAGCTGCTGCAGCTTTCTGCTGTTTTTTCTCTTTTTGCAATTAATGCTTTTGCCCAGAATCAACAGTTTGAAATAGATTACGTAAAGGGAAATCTTGAAGATAAAATAACTGCCGTTAAGGAAAGTGCCCGCATTGGTGATTATTCCCTTAATGTTAAGGCCATGGATTTTTGTCTTGAATATAATAAACTTCTTTCTCAGGAAGAGGGATTTAAGTCCCTTCTTCTTGAAGCCCTTACTTCAATTTCCAGCAGTTACCCTGAAGATGTTTCCGGTCGTCTTTGCCGTATATTTAAGGAAATTCAGGATGTAGAAGTAAGGCTGGCTGTCCTTGACCGTTTTAATGACTACAGCAGTGCCAACAGTGTTTCTTTAGTAAACTCCTATCTTTCTGAACAGATTCGTAATAATTCACCTTCTGACGAAATAATCCTTAAGTCTGTTAAATACCTTCAGTCCAATGGAAACGTTACTTCATTCAGGCTTATTTTTGTTGCTGATATTCTTGGAATATGGGAAGAAAATACAGAAGCCCTTTCTCAGGCCTGGGGACCTCTGGCAAATAATTCAGAAAACGAAATGCTCCAGGTATTTCAGAGTTCAGATTTTAACCAGAAACTCCTTATCTTAAGGGCTGTTCAAAAAAATCCCTATGTTTCTAAAAAAATTCGCTCAGAAATTGCGGAAAATGCACTCTCCGAGGCAATATATAATATAGGGGAAACTTCAGATGTAATTATTGAACTTCAAAAGGAATCTCTCAGGGTAATAGCTGACTGCCAGTGGACCAGGGCTGCTTCTCTTGCTACTGATTATTTTTCTGTTGCAAGAAAGGAATACGAAAATGGTCATATGACTGCAGAAGATTTTGCTGCCGTAATAACTGACATTGCTGCCATCGCCTCTGATGAAACCGGACATGTTCTTTCTGAATATCTGGATTTTCTTAACAAGAGCAAGGAGTTTTCCAATGCTCCTGTTGAAGCTGTAGTGCTTTCCGTTATTAATGCTCTTGGAGGTCTGGGGGATAAGACAGCCTTTGACTACCTTCTTTATGTAACTTATCTTGATTATTCACCGGAGGTTATAACGGCTGCCAGAAATGCCCTGGCTAAACTTAAGTGGTAAAAAACCGTCTAAAAAATCCTTTGATTATAAGTGCCGCTGTTCTGGCGGTACTTTTTTATTCAGGCTTAGTAAAAATTAAGCCTGCCCATCCATTTGACTGCCTTTTGGAGCCCCAGGTAATTCACACTGTTAATGGCAGTCTCAGCTGTAATCCTGTAAAAAATAACCGGGGAAATTATTATTCATCCAGATTAAAGGTTAGTTCTGTAAAAGGAAAAGTGTCTTCTTATGAAATAACTTCTTCTGCAAGAGGTATTGTGGATGTAATGCTGCCTGTTTCTTATGTAGAATCCCTTTATCCCGGCAAACTTTATTCTTCTGCCGGCAGGGGCGTTCTTGCAGAAAGCGGCCAGTGCCTTAGCCTTAGGGGAAAGTTTTCACTTAAAAAAAATTGTTTTTATGCAGAAGAAGTTTTTTATCTTGGTTCAGGCAGTGGCTTTAGGGCTTTTTGTATGAATATAAGGGCAAAGGTCCGGCTGGCTTTTAAAAGACTTATGTATTCCTGGGGAAATGCAGGGGGATTGGTTTTATCCCTTTTATCCGGATCCAGGGAATACCTTGAAGATGGAGTATCTTCACTTTTTATGCTTGCAGGCCTGTCCCATATTCTTGCCTTAAGCGGGATGCATCTGTCTTTTTTTGCAGGCATTGCAGATTTTTCCGGCCGCAAACTTTTTGGAAAAAAGTATTCATTTTATGCCAGGCTTGCGGGAATTTTATTTTTTGTTTTTTTTGCAGGGCTTTCTCCCTCTCTTTTAAGGGCCCTTATATGTTCCCTTATTATGCTGGCTGCATCTGCCTTGTATTGTCAGGATACGGATTATCTTGCGGTTTTAAGTGCTGCCTTTATGATTCATATTTGTGTGGCAGCAGAGGATATGTATACTCCGGCTTTTTTACTTTCTTACTGCGCCCTTAGCGGTATACTAATATTTTCTCCGGAGATAAAAAGGATTTTAATTCCCTGGACCGGGGATAAAATTTCATCATCCTTATCTGCTTCTATCGGTGCCCAGCTTGCAAGCTTTCCTTTAAGTTTAAGTATGTTTTCAATGGTGGCACCGGGAGGAATTCTGGCTTCTGTGATTGTTTCTCCTCTGGCTTCTTTTTTTATTCTGGCAGCCCTGGTCTCTGTAATTTTATCCCTTTTTATACCTTTCCTTTCACCCTTGTTTGGCATTATAATGAACCTGCTTTATGAAGTAATAATTTTTACTGTCAGGTTATTTACATTTATTCCCTGCATAAAGCTGTAATAAAAAGAGTGAGGTTTTGCAATTGACTCATCCAGATTATAACTCTCCATCAGAATTAAAGAATTTCCTGGACAGCCGTGATATGGGAATGCAGAAAAAATTCGGACAGAATTTTATGATAAATGAAAATGCCAGAAAAAGAATTATACAGAGTCTTGAACCTGGTGAAGATGATTCTATCTGGGAAATCGGTCCTGGTCTGGGCTGCATGACGGAGCTTATCCTTAACAGTGGTGCAAAGCTTACAGCCTTTGAAATTGACAGGGGGTTTATTGGCTGCCTTAAGGAATTTTTTGAAGATAAAATAAAAACCGGAAAGTTTTCTATTGTAGAAGGTGATGTTTTAAAAAACTGGAAAAAAGAAGCAGAAGTAAAAAAAGCCAGTAAACTTTTTGGTAATCTGCCTTATAATATTGCTGCAACCTTTATTGCTGACACTATAGCCGCCGGCCTTATTTTTGACCGCTGCGTATTTACTGTTCAGAAAGAAGTTGCCATGAGAATGTGGGCAAAGGCAGGAGAAGAAAATTATTCTTCTTTTAGTGTTCTCTGCCAGTATTTTTATGACGTAACAAAAGGCTTTGAACTTGGTGCCGGAAACTTCTGGCCTAAACCAAATGTTGCTTCCCATTCAGTTTTGTTTACAAGAAAAAAAGATTTTACACCTGAATGTGATACTGCAACTTTTGTAAAAATTGTTCATGCTCTTTTTGCTTCAAGAAGAAAAACTGTGGCTAATAATATAAAAGGCATACTTAATTCTGATGTTAATCCTGATGAATTTTTTGCTGCAGCAGAAGTGGATAAAAGTTTAAGGGCAGAAACCTTAACAACAGAAGATTTTGTACGTCTTGCAAAAGTATACGAAAAAATGAATATTAAAAAATCGAGGTAAGGAATATGAGTCCGGAAGAGATTAAGGAAAATCTTGAAAAAATCAAAAGCAGTCTGCCAGAGACAGTAAAACTGTGTGCAGTAAGTAAGTTTCATCCCCTTGAAAATGTAGAAGCAGCTTTAAGTGCAGGACAGACTCTTTTTGGAGAAAACAGGGTTCAGGAAGCTGTAGAAAAATTTTCTAAAATTAATGAAAACTCAAAAAGGGCAGAGCTTCATATTATTGGCAGCCTGCAGTCAAATAAAGTTCGTAAGGCAGTGTCTGTTGCTGACTGTATTCAGTCTGCAGACAGAAGTGAACTTGTTGAATTGATTAACAGGGAAGCAGCAAGAATAAATAAAAATATCAGCATTTTCTTTGAACTTCATACAGGTGAAGAATCAAAAAGCGGTTTTGCTTCAGAAAAGGAAGTTCTTGATTTATGCCAGCGTTTTGCAGATGGAGAATTTACAAATGTAAGTCCTGCAGGGCTTATGACAATGGCTCCTTTTACAGATAACCAGGCAGAAATCCGCAATAGTTTTTCTACATTAAGAAAGCTTAAGGAAAAAATTAATTCCCTTTATCCCCAGCTTCCTGTAAAGGAATTAAGCATGGGAATGAGTGGTGATTATAAAATTGCAGTAGATGAAGGTTCTACAATGGTAAGGGTCGGTACTGCAATTTTTGGTCAGAGGAATTATAATTAAAGGATAAAATGAAAAGATTTATAGCCTGCCTTCTTGTATTAATGATTATTTTCTCAGGACATCTTTTTGCTGCAACAAGTTCATCATCATCATCTTCTTCTTCTAAGTCTACAACACCTGAGCCTTACACCAAGGAAGAATTTTCTCCTGTGCTTCATGATTTGAGGAGGGCAGAAATAATTACTTTTGGTTCCCTTCCTTTTGTTACGCTTGGAGTTACTGTAGCCTACGGAGCTTACGGGTATTTTTCCGGGGACTTTTCTTCCTTTCCTAATCCTCTTGATAAAAGTGCTGATTCATTTTCTTCCTGGCAGCAGGCAAAGATTTTTGGTTATTCTTTAAGTATCAGTGTAGGGCTTGGCCTTCTTGATTATGGAATTAATCTTGTTAAAAGACATAAGAAGGCTAAAAAAGAAAAGGCCAGACTTGAAGCTTCCAGACAGATTCATGTTATTCCTTATAGTGAAGAGTTTATCAGGGAAGGGGGGCTTAATCAGTATCAGGAGGATGCTGATCAGGATCTTACTGCAGGTGACGGAGAATAAATGGCTTCTTTTTGCGTAACAGTAGATTCTTCCTATACAAAAAATGAAAGGCTGGACAAATACATTGCTTCTTTACCTGGGGGAATGAACAGGAGTAAGTTAAAGTCCGGTCTCTGCAGTGTTAAGGTTAATTCTAAAGAACAGAAAATCTCATGTAAGGTAAAGGCCGGTGATCTTATAGAAATTAACTGGGAAGATAAAGTTCCTGATGATATAGAACCGGAAAATATTCCTCTTGATATTATATTTGAAAACGATGATGTTCTTGTAATAAATAAGCCTCAGGGAATGGTAACTCATCCTGCGGCAGGAAACTGGACTGGTACCTTAGTTAATGGTCTTTTATATTATCTTGGCAGGCAGAAAATTCATCAGGATAAAAGTGGTGGAGAAAAGGAACTTCTTGTTAAATGCCGTCCCGGGATTGTTCACCGCCTGGATAAAGATACTTCAGGAATTATTATTACTGCTAAAAACAGGGATACTGAAGAGTATCTGGGAAAGGTATTTAAGTCCCATAAAAAAATTGTAAAGGAATATATCTGTATCTGTCAGGGCCGTCCTGCTAAAAAGAAAGGGCTTATTAAAACCGGTATAATTCGTGATTTAAGGGACAGGCAGAAGTTTAAGGCTGTAGATGATTTAAGCCAGGGAAAACTTGCTGTCAGCTATTACAAGTGTATTGCCTGTTATGGGGAATATTCCCTTATGAGGGTCCGTATTATGACCGGAAGAACCCACCAGATTAGGGTACACATGAAATATTTAAACTGTCCTGTTTTAGGTGATCCCCTTTACACAAAAGGTGACAGAATATTTCCTAAGGCCAGTCTTATGCTGCATTCAAGGTATTTGAAAATACCCGTTCCAGGTCATGAAGAGGGCCTTGTTTTTAAAACTTCAACTCCTGAACGTTTTTTACAGGTTTTAAAAGTCCTGCATAAAAGATATTCAAAAACCATTCTTTCTGACTGACAGAAAGACTTTTACGGGAATAATTATGGCTACAGATTCTGCTGCTTTACAGATAAAAATCATTTCATCTCCCTCTGAGGAAAATCCCTTTGCTGTCGTTTATAAACCAAGGGGGCTTGCCTCTGCACCTTTAGCACCTGGAGATGACTCTGCCTTTACTCAGGCTGCAGTTTTATTCCCGGCCTTAAAGGAAGTAAGGGGACTTAAAAGTGTAGAAGGAGGGCTTCTGCATCGTATTGATACCCTTACAGACGGACTTCTTTTAATAGCTTCAGACCAGAAGTCCTATGATTTTTTTATGACTGAGCAGAAAGAAGGACGCTTTGTAAAAGAGTATACAGCCCTTTGCCACCACAGCCATTTACTCCCTGAAGGATTTCCTTCTTTTTCAGACAGCGGAATCTCCCTTACTTTAGGCAGTGAAGTTACCATAAAATCCTGCTTCCGACCGTTCGGCAGGAAAGGCGCCTGCGTACGACCGGTAGTTAACAGCCTGAATGCAGGCCGGGCTGCCTTAAAAAAAGCAGGCAGCAGGGAATATTTTACAGACATCCTTATTCAAAAAACAGAAAGTCCTGATCTTTTTAAAGCAAGGTGCAGAATTACTGCA
>NZ_JAILGZ010000089.1 GCF_024696245.1 Treponema sp. | reverse complement strand
TGCACTTCTCAACGGAAAATCAAAGAACTCAGCCATTGCCATTAAATACATTCAGCGAATGTATTACGAAGAAAACAGACTGAGAGAGAAGCAGCTTCCAGATTCAGAGTTTATTCAAAAACGCAGGGAAATCATCAAGCCGATTATGGATGAATTCTATGACTGGATGACTGAAATAAAACCGACAGTTCCTGAAAGCCTTAAATTTGGAAAAGCTCTGGATTATGCAATTAAAGCCTGGCCTCATCTTATGAACTATCTTGCTTGTCGTGAAATCTATCTGGACAATTCAATCGCAGAACGCTCAATCCGTCCGTATGTTTTATCAAGGAAAAATTTCTTATTCTGTGGTTTTGAAGACGGCTCAAGATCAACATGCCTGTTGTTTTCTTTGATAGAATGTTCTAAAATAAACAATATCAATTTTGAAGAATATCTTTCTTCAATCTTTGAACTGGCCGCAGACACAACTGACTGGACAGATTCAAAATGGTCTGAACTTCTTCCTTGGAATATCAAATTGATTAGGAAATCTGATGTGTCAACGGTCTTAGTAGCCTAATAGGGCAGAAAATTGACGCTTACCTTACAGATTATTTTTTTAGTAAAAATATAGTTATTGGTAGACAGAATGTGGATTATAGGCAGTTAACTTTATATGACTTAACCGGACAAATCCTAATGTAAAAGGGACTGGCTGTAACAATCACCTGGTACATATAAGATAAATTGAACATAAAATCTTACTGTGGTATTATCTTGTAAAACAAACCATTTACAAATGGAGGATATTTAAATGTCTGTTTATACATCTATAGATCAGGTAATCGGAAAAACACCACTTCTTGAACTTACTAATATTGAACGCAAGTACAATCTTAAAGCAAAGATTTATGCCAAGCTTGAAAATTTAAATCCAGCCGGCAGCCTTAAGGATCGTGTTGCAAAAGCCATGCTTGATGACGCAGAAAAGGAAGGCCGTATTGGTCCAGGTTCAGTAATTATCGAGCCTACTTCCGGAAACACAGGTATTGGAATTGCAGCTGTTGGTGCATGCAGGGGTTACAGAGTAATTATTGTAATGCCTGATTCAATGTCTATAGAAAGAATTAATCTTATAAAGGCCTACGGTGCACAGATTGTTCTTACACCAGGTGCTCAGGGAATGAAAGGTGCTGTAGAAAAAGCAGAAGAACTTCATAAAGAAAATCCTGGCAGTATTATCGCAGGTCAGTTTGAAAATCCATCTAATCCTAAAGCACATTATATGACAACCGGTCCTGAAATTTATGAGGATCTGGATGGTAAAGTTGATGTATTTATTTCTGGAATTGGTACAGGTGGAACAATTACTGGTACAGGAAAATATCTCAAAGAAAAAGTCCCTGGTGTAGAAATTGTTGCAATTGAACCTGAGACATCACCACTTCTTTTAAAGGGAAAAGCTGGTCCTCATAAGATTCAGGGAATCGGAGCAAACTTTATTCCTGAAGTTCTTGATACAAAGATTTATGATAAAATCATTCCTGTTTCAAATGAAGATTCATTTGCATTAGGAAAAGAGCTTGGAAAAACAGAAGGTGTTCTTGCAGGAATTTCCAGTGGTGCCGTTCTCTGGGCTGCAATTGAACTTGCAAAAAAAGAAGAATATGCAGGAAAGAATATTGTTATAATCCTCTGTGATACAGGTGACAGATATCTGTCTACACCTCTTTTCCTGGATTAATTTTCTTTTAAGAAAGTCAGTTTTTTGCACTGTCAATTATGTCTTCAAGATTGTCTGCGTCTTTTTTCCAGAACTTTCCTGAAGACATAATTTTTATATCAAGACTTTTAATTTTATTATTAAAACTTTCAAAGTCAGATTCAATTTTTTCTTTACTGCAATCAAGATTCAAAACAATAAATTCATATTCAGAAATCCTGAAGCAGCTTGATGAATCAAAGTTACTTTCCAGTGTTCTTGCAAATTCAATAATGGCTGCATTATTTCCTTTGATATTATAGTAAAGTGCCCCAGCCGAACTTACAGTGCCTTCATTTTTATAAGCCTGGCAAAGAGCATTAAAATAATGGAAGCTGTAAAGGCCTGTAAGTGAATCCCTGTTACAGAATTGAGACAGTTCCTTCTGATTATCAAGAAGAGCTTTGTAGGAGTCATTAATATCCTGTACGTAAAGCATTACAAGCTGCCTGCCCTCTTCATAATTTTTTGAAGGAATCATTTCAAGATGTACCCAGCGGTATTCTCCATTTGTAAGACGACGGTATTTTATGCGCAGAGGATGATCTTTTTTGTCAAAATATTTTCTAAGATAATCAAGCTGCAGGGAATCCTTAAAGACCCTTACGTCATCTTTATGAACATATCCTGCATCTGCAAAATTTATCAACCACTGTGAAAAATGATCAGAGTACCCTTCCCTGTCAGACTTTTCATTTGAATAGAATTTAATTATCTGATATGAATCATCAGTAAGATTTACTTTAAGTATTTTATGAAAGGAACCTACAAGAACTTCCAGAGATTCAAGATAAGGGTTTTCATTACCTGTCTTTTTTCTTTGAGAAATAACTGATGGATTTTCTACTTCTACTTTAGACTTGTTAAGATTTTTTTCAAAATCCGTAAGAGGCAGTGGTTTTGAATAATAGAATCCCTGAATACTGTCGCAGTCCAGATGATTAAGAAAATCAACTTGCTTTTTATTTTCTACACCTTCTGCCGTAACATGCATGCCCAGTTCTTTTGCAAGGGCAATTGTATGATCAAGAAGTCTGTCTCCTCCGTAGTTGCCAATAAAATCAACAAGACTCTTATCAAGTTTAAGGGTGTCAAAGTGCATGGTGTTAAGCAGTGCCAGGGATGAATAACCTGAACCAAAGTCATCCATGTGTAAAGAAAATCCGGCTTTATGAAATTCTTCGGCCAGCTGTTTTATTTCATCATTATCTGCAGTAGCACTTTCAGTAATTTCAATAGGAATATATTTTGCTTCAAGTCCGGCTTCTTCAATGATCTTTTTGTATTCATCAACAATATTAAAATAATAGAGGCTTATTCTTGAAAGGTTTATGGAAACAGGTACAATCTGCTTTCCTTCATTAAGCCATTTTTTCTGCTGCTGAACAACGGTTTTAAATACATATTCATCAAGCTTTTTTATCATGCCGTTTCGTTCAAAGAGAGGAATAAAAGTAACAGGGGAAATAAGGCTGCCGTCCCTCTGCTTCCATCTTATAAGGGCTTCGGCTCCAATCATTTTATTGCTTTCCGGACTGCACTTAGGCTGATACCAGACTTCAAACAGTTTATTTTTTATAGAAGCTTCAAAGGAATCTTCCAGCTGCTTTTCCTGAATAAGTTTTGTGGCATCTCCCTGAGAATAAAATTCATACCAGACATTCTTTTTATCACGAATTGAATTTTTTGCTGAGTTTGCTTCACCAAAAGAAAGTTCGATTTTATTATCAGGGGTCCACCTTGTAATTCCAAAATAAGGAAGTATTTGAGGAATTGAATATTTAGAAGAAAGTGCAGAAAGCCTTTTTTTTATTTTTTCCAGAATGTCTATAATATCTTTATTGGAAGATGAATTAATAAAGATTGCAAAATAATCTCCGTTAATATGGCCGGCTATATTCCCTGTAGTAAGTTCATCATCAATACAGTTCCAGATTTCCTTAAGGATATCATCTCCCGTTCCAATTCCGCATACAGAATTAATAACTTTAAATCCGTGTATATCCATTGAAACTAAAAATCCAGGACAGTTTTTTGCTACTACCTTGTCCTTAAAACATTTATAGTTATAGCCGTTGGTAAGGGGATCGATATAGGCGTATTTTTCAAGTTCGCGGACTTTCTCTGTAGAAATATCAGCAAAACCCATAACTGCAATCCTGTCATTTTCAGAAAGGCTTACAACCTTCATTCTGCAGTACATGGTTTTTCCGTTATGGATGGCAGTGTAATCCTGAATATAAAGACCCTTTTCCTTAAGGTACTCAAGAAGAAAAGTTTTATCAGTGCTTCTTGTCATTACTTCCTTATCTACACCGTCAACAGAGTTTTTTATATAGGAAGACATTACTTTTGCATAGTTGCCATCTGCATTCATCAGATGACCATATTCTTTATTTATATAAGGATCTATTCTAAAGGGCTTTACGCTGTCCTTTGCAAAATCAATATAATAAATACAGGTGTAGTCCCTGCTTAAGGCTTCTATAAGTCTGCTTGAAAAAACATATTCATTAATATTTTCAAGAATTCCTGTACATTCAAGTGTCCTGCCCCTTTCATCTTTTTTTGCAGCAGTAACTGTTACACGGAAGGTTGTATTTTTATGTTGGGATCTGACTGTTAAGGAAACTTTTTCTTTACCTGAATCAATGTCTGTGGCTATGCTGTAAATTTTACCTGCATCTTCACTGCATACCAGGGAAGTAATACTTTGAGGAGTATTTGAAAAATATTTTTCGCAGTGAAATTCTTTTACAAACATATCAGAAGCTATCATCAGTTTATCCTGGGGATAGTACCTGAATGTGTGAATTTTTACGTCATGTAATGCCTGCTGTGTTTCTGCAGGTGGTTCATAGTAACTCTTTCCGTTGTAAATAAGCTCCGACATTACCTTTTTTACCTTTAAAACCCTTAGTTTTTACTTATTTATAGTATAACAGTGACTTTTTTATATGTCGATTCATTTTTTTTAAGCTTTAGGGGGACTTTTTTACTGTAAATTTTCTCATTATCAGATAATTGAAAGAAGTTTTTCCAGAATAAAGTCGCTTTTTACCTTAAGGTCTATGGTATCTGTCTTCATAAAGAGACTGTTTGGATGAAGTGGATCCAGTTTGATTCTTCCGGCAGAAGCTTTAACCAGGGTAAGAAGCTTGTCTATGCTGACCTTTGTTTTTGGACTGAATACAGCTTCTACATTACCCCTCTTTTCTTTAAGGGAGATAATGCCAAGTTTTACACAAAGTATGCGGATTCTTGCAAGGCTTAAAAGACTGGCTGCTTCATCAGGAACAGGACCAAATCTGTCTGACATTTCTTCGTAGATTCCGTTAAGTTCTTCATCAGAAGAAATAGCTGCAATCTTTTTGTACATTTCCATTTTGGTCTGGGCATCACTGATATAGGAGTCCGGAATAAAGCCTGAATATTCAAGTTCAAGGAGAACTTCCTGTTTTTCCTGCCAGTCTGAATGAGTAAGGCGTTCAATAGCAGCATTCAAAAGACTTAAGTACATTTCAAAACCTACAGCGTAAACTTCACCGCTCTGGTCTTTTCCAAGAAGGTTTCCTGCTCCACGGATTTCCATATCCTTCATGGCAATCTTAAAGCCGGATCCAAGTTCAGTAAAATCAGAAATTACCTGAAGGCGTTTCATGGCAACTTCAGAAAGGGATTTATTTTCAGGATAAAGAAGGTAGGCGTATGCTTTTTTATCACAGCGGCCAACACGACCCCTTAACTGATAAAGCTGACTTACACCGTACATGTCTGCCCTGTCTATGATTATGGTATTTACATTTGGAATGTTGATTCCGTTTTCAATAATTGTTGTTGCAACCAGAACGTTAAAGCCGCCCATCTTGAATCTTCTGAATATATCATCAAGCTGGTCACTGCTCATCTGTCCGTGGGCAATATCAATCATCATTTCCGGCAGAAGTTTCTGAAGTTTTATTTGTATTTCGTAAAGATTTTCTACCCTGTTATGAAGGTAAAAGACCTGGCCTCCCCTGTCTACTTCCCTTCTTATTGCAGTAGCAATTCTTTCATCATTGTAGGCTTCTATTACAGTTTCAACACTCTGTCTGTTCTGAGGTGGTGTTGTTAAAAGACTCATGTCCCTGATTTTTAACAGGCTCATGTGAAGGGTTCTTGGAATAGGTGTGGCACTCATGGCAAGACAGTCAACATTGTGTTTAAGTTCCTTAAGTTTTTCCTTGTCCTTAACTCCAAAGCGCTGTTCTTCATCAATTATCAAAAGTCCAAGATCTTTATAGATTACGCTTTTCTGAAGAATTTTATGGGTACCTACAAGAATATCCACGTCACCTTTCTGAAGTCTTTCAATAGTTTTTTTCTGTTCTGCAGGACTTACAAAACGGGACAGCTGGGCAATCTTTACAGGAAAGTTTTTAAAACGTTCAATACAGTTTTCGTAGTGCTGTTCTGCAAGAATTGTTGTTGGCGCAAGAAAGGCTACCTGCTTTCCTCCCATTACGGCTTTAAAGGCTGCCCTCATTGCAATTTCTGTTTTACCGTAACCAACATCACCGCAGACAAGCCGGTCCATTGGAACAGCCCTTTCCATGTCAGCCTTGATTTCCTGAGTAGCGGTATACTGGTCCGGTGTATCTTCATAAGGAAAGGCTGCTTCAAAGGCTGCATTCCATTCATTGTCCTTAGGAAAAGCAAAACCCTGGGAAGCTTTTCTTTTTGAATATAAGTCTATGAGTTTTTCTGCGATCTCTTCTACTTTCTGCTGAACTTTGGATTTTCTTGCATTCCAGCTTTTTGAACCTATTCTGTCCAGACGTGGTTTTTCATTTTCACTTCCGATATAGCGCTGTACTAAATTAACCTGTTCAATAGGAACAAAGGCTGTTTCTTCATCAGCATACATGAGCTTGATGTAATCTCTTTCAGTACCCAGGGATTTTACACGTTCAATTCCCTGAAAAAGTCCTATACCATAGTTTACGTGAACAATGTAGTCACCTGGATTAAGGTCAACAAAAGTATCGATAACTTTTGACTTAGCTTTACGGATGGACTTAGGAGTGTTTTTTCTCCTTCCGAAAATTTCGTTTTCCTGAATTACAATTATTTTTTCTTCTGCAATAGAAAAGCCTTCAGAAATACTTTCCGGAATTACCTGAACATTATATTCCTTTACGATTTCGTTTATACGCAGGGCCTGATTTGGATTATCAGCATAAATGAATACATTGAATTTTTCATTCTGCCAGAAAGCCAGCTGCTCTTTAAAATAGTTAATGTTTCCAAAAAAACTGACAGTTGCTTCACAGTGAATCTCGTGGGAATTTTCCAGCTGCTTTTCATCAGTGTTTTCAAGACTTCTGAATCTGATACTTCTCTGATGTAAATCCATAAGGCTTTCAAAATCCAGCAGCATATACTTTGGCATAAGGACCGGAAAGTTTTGTCTTGCAGTTCTGTAGGAAACTGTGTATTCATTTTCCAGAAGCTTCATGGCATTTAAAAGCCTGTCGTATTCAAGACAGAATACCGGAGTGTCGCTGTCAATGTAATCAAGTACTGAATAAAGTCTGTCAAAAAGAATGCCGTAAAAAAGTTCTTCCCCTTCACTTTCAAGATTAACACTAAGTTCTGTGAGAAGTCTTTCTTTTTCTTTTCTTCCTTCTTCTGTTAAAGCCAGGTGTACGCTTTCTGCTGCAAAACGATTCTGCTTTTCTTCATCTGAAGATTCATCTTCTGATTCTTTTTCTTCTGTGGAATTGAATGAATCCTCTTTTGCTTTTCCCTGTCTTCTCTTCTGGTCCCAGCTTGCAAAATCATTAAGGATTCCATCTGAATCTTCTTCCTCAAGAATTTTTTCAAGACGGCTTGTAAGCTGGTCATTCCATACAATTTCTTTTAATGGATAAACAATAAGGTAATCAAGATTTTCTTTTGAAGACTGACTTTCTATTTCAAAAGTTTTTATCTGTTCAACTGTATCAAAGTCAAAGACAATACGGTGGGCTGTTTTTTCTCCACTCATGTAAATGTCAAGAACTTCACCCCTTAAGGCAAACTCCCCTTTCATTCCGACTTTATTAACCCTCAGGTAGCCCTGGGCTGTAAGACGGCTGGCAAATTCTTCCATATCAAGAGTCTGACCCTTGCGGATTTTTACTACATTTTTTTTAGTATATTCAGGAGGAGGAACAGGAGTTAAAAGTGATCTCTGGGGAATTATAAATACCCTTGGTTTTTGTCCACGGGGATTTTTTTGTGAAAGTTTTGCAAGTACACTTTCCCTTTCTCCAAATACGGAACTTCTGGTAGAAATACATCTGTAAGGAATTGTTCCCCACCATGGAAATTTAATTACTTCTATTGAATCACCGGCTGCCGAATGTAAGTTAGTTTCACATTCATCTGCCTCTTTCTGGCTGGCAGTTATAATTACAAAGTCTTTCTGGGTAGAAAAAGTTTTTCCTTCATACTGTTCTGTATGAATTGTATTAACTAACGTTCGGTTGATAAATTCAGCAGTAAAAAATTCAGTAAGGGCACCTTTTAAGCCGTAAACATCCTGAGGCTTTATTTCTTCCTTGTTTTCTGTATCTGCAGTATCAATTACTGCCTGATGAAAACTTTTCCAGGCTTTAATGAGTGAAAGTAGTGAATTTGCTTTTAATGTATTCTTCATTTTTATCCGATAAATGTAATAAGGAGTATTATTTTGAAACGTATTCTTTTTACAATTATATCGATAATTTCCCTTTTTGCCCATACTGTATATGCACAGGACAACAGTGCAGAAGTTTCCATTAAGTTTTATGACAGAACTATGTATTACCCGGGAGATGTAAAGGATAATCCTATTTATGTTCATGTAACAATTAAAAATACAGGTTCTTCTACCTATAGATTTAAGCTTGCAGATGACAGGGCATTTTCCATGGATTTCTTTGGATTTAATGTCAAGAATACCCAGCTCCCGGCAACTTCTTCCCTTACAAGAAAAAGAACAACCAACAACAGCGTTTACTTCAGGGAGATTTCCCTTGAGCATGATGAAGAATACTCCTTCATTGAAAACCTTAAGGATTATCTGGAAATAACAGAACCTTCAATTTATTATATTGAATTGAAATTCTATCCTGAACTTTACAAGCAGAAGACTACTTCCCTTTCTTCAAACCGTCTCAGTCTTGAAATCCGACCTTCTCCTGCAGCTGCTTCTTCAAGTTTTATAGCTGTAGAAAATAAAACTCAGGCAGTACTTCAGCCTCAGGAAATCAGTCCTGATAAAGTTATTGAACAGACAATTATTGCAAGACAGAAGGCTCTTTGGGATCAGTTCTTCCTTTATATGGATCTTGAAGAAATTCTTAAGAGAGACCCTTCAAGAAACAGAAAGTATAATTCTGTAAGTGCCAGTGAAAGAGCAGCCATGCTTGAATCCTTTAAAGCAGACCTTATGCTTGAACGCATTGATCAGGATATTGTAGCAATTCCTTCAAAGTTCCTTCTGGAGACAACAACATATTCCCAGAATGAAGGAACTGTAAAAGTTAAACAGTGGTTTAAGAACGATACCTTCTATGAAGTAAAGCGTTACACTTACTATGTAAGACAGCGTGATGGAATCTGGCAGATTTATGATTATTCTGTAGATAATCTGGGAACTGAGTAAAAATGGCAGATAAAAAAAAGGCTAAATATTTCTGCGAAAACTGTAACTCAGAAGTTGCATGGAATGCCCGCTTTTGTCCAAAGTGCGGTAAATTCTTTGCAGCTGTACGTTGCCCTGAATGTGGTTATGTAGGTTCCCACAGGGATTTTAAAACTGGTTGTCCAAAATGCCATTACAGCTTTACAGGTGGAACAGATAATATTCCTGCAAATGCAGACGGTACTTTTAGAAAAGCAAAACTTTCTGGTAAATCTAAAAAGCGTATTAAAGATGCTTTTGCTTCCTATAACAGTAAACACTCAGGAGCAGAAGACGACGGTGTTCCATCAGGTCTTTTTATCGGTTCTATTGTAGTTCTTCTTGGGATTTTTATTTTTACTTTCTTTAAGTGTCAGTAATATCAGCATTAATCATGGAGTGCAGTTTTTGTCGGGATCCTTTTAACCTTGACACTGCCCCTGATTTATAATATATTCTTATTCGCTATTCAACAAAGAAAAGCCCGGGTGGCGGAATTGGCAGACGCGCTAGGTTCAGGTCCTAGTGTTCGCAAGGACATAGGGGTTCAAGTCCCCTTCCGGGCATAAATTTTTAGTTTAACGGTCAGCATTTTACTGACCGTTTTTTTATACGCAAGTACAAGGATTTCTTCTTTTTGACTTTCATCTTAATAGCAGCCACATTGGCTTATTGAAATCTATATATATTCATTTCTTTACGCTTTTCTTTGGTGCTGGTTTTGACTTTCCGGTGCTCTTTGCTTTAGATTCACCTGCCTTCAAAATCTTTCTCATGCTAGGTGATAAATAACTATCTGGCTCAACATAATCCATTTTTGCCATAATCTCCTCCATTATCTAAGTATTTCTTTTATTTCTATCATAATTGCCCGATAGCCCTTTCCATTGCATCACGAGCATTTATAATACCATTTGCATAAAGTCCAGCTCCCTGAGTGATTGCATTACCAATTGTTTGGGCATTACGTACAGTTGTACTTGAATTCCTGCCTAACATTCCTGCACTACTAGAACCACGACCACCCCTTTAGCATACCTCGTAAAAAAAATAAAGCCCAACTGCAAGAGTTGGGCCTTGCAAGCGTTACGGATTTCAACCGTACCCTGTTTCCATAGAAACTGTTCTCACTCGTAAACTAATCACTTGCTTACTTTATTATGCTACATGTTCACTATTCTAACAACTATTTTTTTTGTTATTGTTTCCGTTGGAGTTTTAACTGATGCTTATTTTACTAATCTTAAGATTCGATATAATCGCGTAATGTTCCCC
>NZ_JAILGZ010000071.1 GCF_024696245.1 Treponema sp. | reverse complement strand
TATTAAAAGTCTATTGCTTATAGAACAAAAAATCAATTAAAAATAGTTAAGTATTTTTTTTTATAAAAAAAGGAAAAATGCGGTGGACATTTTTTTTTGTAAAGTATATATTCTACTCATCACTTGCCGGTGTAGCTCAGCTGGTAGAGCGGAGGACTGAAAATCCTTATGTCGTCAGTTCGATTCTGACCGCTGGCATGTTAAACCTTCCGATTTTCGGAAGGTTTTTTTTTATTTTAAATCCTCCTTATTCAAACCTCTTTTCTTAATACAACTTTCTTTAATGCTATTGAATAAAAAGCGTTTTTTGGTTAGATTAAGCTAATTTAAGTTAGTGATATCTAATCTTATCAGTTAACAAATCAATATCTTTTATGGAGGAAATATGAAATCCACTAAAATCGTAAAGGTAATCGGACGTGAAATCATTGATTCCCGCGGTAATCCTACTGTAGAAGCAGAAGTACATCTTGAAGACGGTACTGTTGCTCTTGGAACAGCTCCAAGCGGTGCTTCAACAGGTGAATTTGAAGCTCTTGAACTTAGGGACGGAGATAAATCCAAGTTTGGAGGAAAGGGTGTTTCTAAGGCTGTAGCTAATGTAAACGGTACAATCAATGACGTTCTTGCAGGTCTTAATGCTGCTGACATTTATGCTGTTGATGCTGCAATGCTTAAGGCTGACGGAACAAAAGACAAGTCTAAGCTTGGTGCAAATGCTATTCTTGCAGTTTCAATTGCCTGTGCCCGTGCTGCAAGCTATTCACTTCAGATTCCTCTTTACCGCTTCCTTGGTGGTCTTCAGGGAACAAAACTTCCTGTACCAATGATGAACATCCTTAACGGTGGTGCTCATGCTGATTCAGCAGTTGATACTCAGGAATTTATGATTATGCCTGCAGGTGCTCCTTCATTTAAAGAAGGTCTGCGCTGGTGTACAGAAGTATTCCACAAACTTCAGGCCCTTATTAAAGAAATGGGTGATGTTACAGCTGTAGGTGATGAAGGTGGATTTGCTCCTAATAAACTTAAGAGTGACGAAGAAGCTATTGAAAAGATTCTTGAAGCTATTAAGGCAGCCGGCTATGAACCTGGAAAGGACTTTATGATTGCAATGGATGCTGCATCTTCTGAATGGAAGTCTCCAAAAGGAAAAGGTTTCTATCATCAGCCAAAGTCAGGCAAGGATTTTACAACAGACGAACTTATCGCTCACTGGGAATCCCTTGTAGACAAGTATCCTATCGTTTCTATTGAAGACGGTCTTGATGAAGAAGACTGGGACGGATGGGTTAAGATGACTGCTAAAATCGGACACAAAGTTCAGCTTGTAGGTGATGATCTTTTTGTTACTAACGTTGAACGCCTTTCTAAGGGTATTAAACTTGGTGCTGCAAACTCTATCCTTATTAAACTTAACCAGATCGGTTCAGTTTCTGAAACTCTTGAAGCTATTAAGATGGCTCACAAGGCTGGATATACTGCAATTTCTTCACACCGCTCAGGCGAAACAGAAGATACAACTATTGCAGACCTGGCAGTTGCCCTTAATACCTGTCAGATTAAGACTGGTGCTCCTAGCCGTACAGAACGTGTTGCTAAATATAACCAGCTTCTCCGTATTGAAGAAGAACTTGGTGACAGCGCATGCTATCCTGGTTTTGGTGCATACAACATTAAAAAATAAAAGACCATAAAATAATAAAACCGTAAAAATAATTTAAAAAAATCCCTGATGTGTACCATCTGATGGCTGAAGGACTTCTCTTTGCTTTCAGATGGTACATTTTTTTTGTTTAAAATGCCGGCTTTGTTTTTTTTGTCGTGTTGGTCTATATTGTTCTATATATGGAAACTTTCTTCATTAAGCTTTATACTATCAGGGATAATTTGCTTAACCTGAAGGTTTGAAAAATGAAAAATAAAGAAAAGGTAATAAAAATAGTTTTTGCCGGCGGTGGTACCGGTGGTCATATTTATCCTGGAATTGCAGTAGCTGATGAAGTTAAAATTCTTGCCGGTCAGTCAGGAAAAAAAGTTGAATTGTACTGGATGGGAAATTCTGCAGGAATGGACAGGGGTATTGTAGAAAAGAACCTTTCGTCTGCAGGTGGAAGTATAGATGCCTTTATTGGTATTCCTTCCGGTAAGTTAAGAAGATATTTTTCTTTTAAGAATTTTCTTGATATTTTTAAAATCGGTCTTGGCTTTATAAAGTCGATTTTTGTTTTGATAAAAATTAAACCTGACTGTCTTTTTTCTAAGGGTGGATTTGTCAGCGTTCCTCCATGCAGGGCTGCAAGATTATTAAAGATTCCTTACTTTACCCATGAGTGTGATTTTACTCCGGGACTTGCAACAAGACTTAATGCAGGGGGAGCAAAGAATGTTTTTGTTTCCTATGAAGATACAAAATCTTATTTTAAGGGCGCTGCTGCTTCTAAATGTATTGTAACCGGAAATCCTGTCCGTCCTGTTTTTTATGAAGACAGGAAAGCCCAGGGACTGGAATTTCTTGGAATAGCTGCTGATCACAAAAAGCCTGTACTTCTTGTTCTTGGGGGAAGCCTGGGGGCTACTCAGGTAAATAATCTTATTGTAAATAATCTTGATTATCTTAAAGAGCGTTTTATTGTTGTTCATCAGACAGGAAAGGCTTTTGCTGATGCCAATCCTGATATTATGAATTCCGGGGATGACAGCTATAAACCTTATGCCTTTATTTATGGAGAAATGCCGGCTGTAATTCAAAGTGCAGATGTAATTGTAGCAAGGGCAGGGGCCAACTCTTTGTGGGAATGTGCTGTCTGCGGAAAGCCTATGGTTCTTATTCCTCTCTGCGGTTCAGGTACAAGGGGAGACCAGGTGGACAATGCCCGTTATTTTGAAGAAAAGGGTGCAGCCTTAGTTTTAGCAGGAGAAGATGCTGATGACAAAAACCTTAAGGAAAAAACAGCCTTCTTCCTTGATGAAGAAAAAAGAAAATCCTATTCATCTGCAGCTCTTTTAATGTGCGGTCAGAAAAGTGCCTTTGAGATTGCAGAAAGAATCCTTAAAGAGGTAGATGCATGACCTATGATATAATCTTCCTTCTTGTAATATTTCTCTGTATTGTAATGGGACTTATTAAGGGCTTTATAAATTCCCTTTTTGGAATGGGAGCTCCTGTTCTTTCAATATGGATATCTGCTTTTTTTTACAAGAAGCTGGCTTTTTATCTTGCAAATTATATTCAGTCTGATGCAGCTGTTCTTGTTCTTTCTTTTGTAATTATTTTTGTTTTTGTATTCCTTGCCCTAAAACTTTTTCAGCAGCTTGTGAATAAAATCTTTGGAGGAGAAATATTCCGTTCCCTGGACAGAATACTGGGACTTCTTTTTGGTTTTGCAGAAGGTCTTGCCCTGGTAATCTTTATGATATTTGTAATTTCAATAATCCCGGAACAGAAATTTAATGAAGGGGTAAAAAAATCCCACACCTATGAAATTACAGGTAAGTTTGTTTCATTCCCTAAAATCCATATTCCTAAGGTGACAAAGTAATGTTTGAGAACGTTTTATATCAGAATGCAGCAGATCTTCTTATTGAAGACATAGCAAAAGACACTCTTCCCCGTTCCATACTTTTTTACGGACCATCTTCATCTGCAAAAACAACAGCCGCCCTTGAACTTGCCAGGGTGCTTTCCTGCAGGGGAACTCCTAAAGGTGAATGGAACTGCAACTGTGAAAGCTGTCAGAGACACAAGGCTTTAGTAAGTCAGAACACTCTTTTACTTGGTGCAGGTAACAGAACTTTAGAAATTGCTGCAGCAAAAAAATCTTTATTAACCCAGTTCCTGCAGAACTCAAGTCACCTTGAATCCAGCCGCTATTTTTATGTAAGGGCTGTAAGAAAACTTACTTCAAGGTTTTCTCCTGTTCTATGGGAAGGTGAAGACAAGCTGGCAAAATTTTCTCCCCTGGTTCAGGCTGTAAATGAAAATCTTGAACTTATAAATCCAGGTAAGGCTTTTCCAGAAGAAGAAGAATTCCGCCGTATCCTTGATGATATAGAAAAAAACTGTGACAAGCTTGAGTCTTCTTTTTTGTATGAATCCCTGCCTGTTTCTCAGATTCGTAATTTTTCCAGCTGGGCTCATTTAAGTGCAGTTCACGGTAAAAAAGTTCTTATAATAGAAAATGCAGACCGTATGCAGGAGGGGGCCAGAAATGCCCTTCTTAAGATTCTTGAAGAGCCGCCGGAAGATGTTCTTTTTATTCTGACAACTGCAAAGAGATCTTCAATTCTTCCTACAATTTTATCCAGGGTAAGAACCTATTCTTTTGTAAAGAGAAGTCAGCCGGAAGAAGAAGAAGTTTTAAAAAGGGTTTTCCATTTTATTCCTTCTTATAATCAGACCATGCCGGAAAGTATTGATTCTTATTTATCATCCTTTCTTCCTGTAAATCTTGATACGGTTGCACAGTCAGCTGCAGATTTCTTTAAGGATATTGCAGAAGGTCATGTGCCTGATGTAGCTTCCATCGTTACTTCCTGCAAGAGTTTTGAACCCCGTATGGTTTTTAAAATCTTTCTTGATGGAATTATTAAGGCTCAGAAAAATCTCCTTCATTCTCCTGCAGGTTCTGTATGTTCCCAGGGAATATTGAAGGAATTAAAATCTTCATATAATAATGTTACCGTTTATAATCAGAATCCTGCTGCTGCTCTTGAAATGCTTTCAAGAAACCTTATGCAGATTAATCATCTTTCTGGCGGTGCATTCAGAGAGGCTTTGCATTGAACGAGTTTTTTAAAAAGGCTTCCAGTAAAATAAGCAAACTTTCCCCAGAACAGCTTACTTCTTTAATAGAAGCTTTGTATTCAGAAAACAACAGTTTTCATTCAATACTGGAGAGTCTTTCTACAGGACTTATTATTACAGACAATGACTGGCATATTATTCAAAAAAACAAGGCTGCAGACAGACTTCTTCAGTTAAAGCACAGGTCTTCTGATTCTCTTGAAAGTAGCATTGTATGGGACTGTATTGAAACAGAAGAAATTGCTTCTTTTTTACGAAATGCTTCCAATAATAAAAACACAAATATAAGTGATGAGTTTTCAATTCCTACGGAAAGCGGTGTAAGGTTTGTTACTGTAAGTGTGCTTCCTCTTGTTCAGAAAAATGTTCAGGATAAAACAAAGGTTTGTACTTTAATTACCGGTTCCATAATTACCGTTGATGATATTACTTCAAAACGTCAGCAGGAAATTATTCTTCACAGAATGGAAAGTCTTGCAAGCCTTACTAATCTTGCAGCATCTGTTGCCCACGAAATTAAAAATCCTCTTGGTGCCATAAGCATTCATATTCAGCTTTTGCAGAAGGCTGTTAAAAAGGCCAGGGCTGGTGACGGACTTTTACCACAACCTAAGTTTATGGAAAATTATCTGGATGTTGTTAATGAAGAAATATCCAACCTTAATAAAATAGTTCTTGATTTTCTTTTTGCCGTAAGACCTGTTCATTCAAATATGGAACTTACTGATGCAGATAAAATCGTAGAAAAAACAGCTGATTTCTTTATTCCTCAGTTTAAGGAAAATGGGGTTGAGCTTGAGACCAGGCTTTGTCATAAGGAGCAGAGGCTTTTAATTGATGAAAAACTTTTTAGGGAAGTGCTGATTAATATTTTGCAAAATGCCCTTCATGCAATAAATTCTTCTAAAAAAAGTGACGGCCGTGTTTTGATTCTTTCTGAATGTGATGAAGAAAAATACATTCTTAAATTAAGGGACAATGGCTGCGGTATGGATGAAAATACTGCTTCTCATGTTTTTGAACCATATTATACTACAAAGGCAGACGGTACAGGGCTGGGCCTTACAATGGCTTATAAAGTGATTAAGGAATTCAGGGGAGATATTAGTGTTGATTCAGAAGCCGGAAAGGGAACTGAGTTTACGATTACAATACCAGTGCCACAGAAAGACACTAAGCTTTTAGGTGAAAAATGAAATTTACAATTCTTATTATAGATGACGAAAAAAATATCCGCGAAGGACTTGCCGCTAATTTTGAACTGGAAGACTACAACGTAAAGACTGCAGCTTCTGGAGAAGAAGGTCTTGAGTATGTGGCAAAAGGTGATATTGACCTTGTAATCAGTGATTTAAGGATGAACGGCATTGGTGGAGAAGAAGTCCTTCAGCGTGTTACGGCTCAGACTCCTGGTGTACCGGTAATAATTCTTACCGGACATGGAGACGTTAACTCTGCTGTAGATGCCATGCGTCACGGAGCCTACGATTTTTTACTTAAGCCTGTAGATCTTGATCAGCTTACAATGATTGTAAAAAGGGCTCTGGAAAACCGTCAGCTTCGTCTTGAACACCAGCAGCTTAAAAAAGAAGTAGAAGATGCGTCAGTCTTTTCTTCCATGATTGGAAAATCTTCTGCCATTATGAAGATGCAGGAGACTATCCGTAAGGTTGCAGACAGTCGTGCCTCTGTTCTTATAACAGGAGAAAGCGGTGTAGGTAAGGAACTTGTTGCCAGGGCCATTCATAATTATTCTTCAAGAAAAGATAAGGAAATGATAAATGTACACTGTGCAGCCTTAAGTGAAACCCTTCTTGAAAGCGAACTCTTTGGTCATGAAAAGGGTGCCTTTACGGGAGCAGAACATCTTAAGAAAGGCCGCTTTGAACTTGCTCATGGTTCGACAATTTTTCTTGATGAAATCGGAGAAATCAATCAGAGCGTACAGATAAAAATATTAAGGGTACTTCAGGAAAAAAAATTTGAAAGGGTTGGTGGTGAACAGACTATTGATGTTGACGTAAGGGTTGTGGCCGCTACAAACCGTAATCTTGAAGAAGAAGTAAAGAAGGGTAACTTTAGGGAAGATTTATATTACCGCCTTAATGTTGTACACATTCATGTTCCTCCTTTAAGGGAACGTAAGGAAGATATTCCTCTTTTGATTCAAAGTTTTCTTGATGAATTTAACCGGGAGAATTCAAAAAATATAGAAGGTCTGGATGCAAAGGCAAAGTCTGCCATGTACAAGTATGACTGGCCTGGTAATATTCGTGAGCTGCGTAACTGTATGGAAAGTGCAGTTGTAATGTCTTCCGGAAATCATATCAGTCTTGAAGATTTACCTCCTGCTGTGGCAAAAAAATCTGAAGGTGAATCCATAAGTATTCCTTTAGGCCAGAGTCTTGAAGAAACAGAAAAGACTGTAATTCTTGAAAACCTGGCAGCTAATCGTAATAACAAAAGTAAAACTGCAGACCTTCTTGGTATAGGAAGAAAAACATTGCAGCGTAAACTTTCTGAATGGGGCATTGATTCTTCAGGAGAATAAATTTGGAAACAATGTATGACCGTCTTGGGGATTTACTTAACGAATCCCTTAAAAAAGGCTATGTAGACTCTTCTTCAAAAGAATCTCCCAAAGATAATCCTCCTAAAGACAGTCAGAAAAATTTTTTCTTTAAGGATTCTCCTTTAGATTCTCATAGGGAGTCAGACGGTGAGTCTGATAAGGAAAGAGTCAGTGACCTTTACAAGAACTCAGCTTCTAAAAAATATTCAGCAGAAAAAATATTCAAAAGTAAAAATGATAATAAAAAATTCTGGTGGAATTTTACTTCAGCTGATAATAAGGCGGGTAATAAGGCTGGTAAAGAAAAAATCTCTGCAGAAGAAAAGATTAAAATATTCAGGCCTCAAAAGAATCCTGAAAAAACTATTACACCGCAAATAGAAAGGGCTTTGAGACTTCTGGGACTGAATTCTGATTTTAATGAAGAAAGTTTAAGAAAGGCATATAAAGAAAAACTTAATATTTATCATCCTGATAAAAACTCAAAGACTCCTGTCGTACAGAAAGTTGCTGCAGATAAAACAAGACAGGTTCTTGAAGCCTACAGGCTTCTTCTTGATTTTATAAATTCTTAAAAAAAAAATTACGGACCCTGATTTAAAATATATTTTTTCAGGGCAAAAAAAATCCCGGACCTTCTAAAAAAAAGTTCCGGGATCCGGCAGTCACTAACCTCGATTTATCAGATAACTGTTCCGTCTGGAATTACTGCACCCTTGCGGATAACAATGATACCGTCTGCACTGTAGAAAAGACCGTGGTCGCCGTCATCGTAGTGTTTACCGCTGATGTTGATGCAGCAGTTTTCTCCGATGTGGGCATCCTTATCAATAATTGCCTTATTGATTTTACAGTTGCGTCCGATTCCCATATTAGGAATTCCCTTTTTCTTATTGTAAGCCTTAATGTCATCACTTTCGTAGCTGTCTGCTCCCATCATGATAACACCTTCAAGGTCACAGCCTTCATTGATAATTGAACGTACACCGATTACAGAATGCTGAATGCGGGCATTTGTAATAACACAACCTTCACTGGCAAGGGAAGCAGTCATGTCTGCATTATTAATCTTGCTTGGCGGAAGATTTCTCATGTGGGTGTAAATTGGTTTTTCTTCTTCATAGAAATTAAAGTGTGGTACAGGTGTTGTAAGGTCAAGGGTTGCATCATAGAAAGATTTAATTGTACCGATGTCTTCCCAGTATCCGTTAAAGATGTAAGAAGAAACTTTTTTTGTTTTGATAGCCATTGGAATGATTTCTTTACCAAAGTCCGTAAAGTCATTGTTAAGCATTTCATCCATTGTTGCGGCATCAAAAATATAAATACCCATTGAAGCAAGGTATTCAAGATCCGGAGTAAGATCCTTTGTTCTTGATTTTGCAGGAATTTTCCAGTCGTCAATATTTGCATCTTTAGCAGGTTTTTCCATAAAGGCTGTAATCTGATTCTGATCATTTACCTGCATGATACCAAAGCCGGAAGCATCACTTCTGTTTACTGCCTTTGCTGCAATTGTAATATTTGCGCCGCTGGCAATATGCTGGTCCATAAATTTTTTAAGATCCATGCGGTAGAGCTGGTCTCCGGAAAGAATGATGTAGTGGGTAGGTGCCTGACGGTGGAAGTGTCCCAGGTTTTTACGTACAGCATCTGCTGTTCCTTCGTACCATCCTGAATGTTCAAGAGTCTGTTCTGCTGCAAGAATCTGAACGAAACCGCTGCTGAAACGGTCAAAGTTATAGGAATTAATAATGTGAAGGTGAAGTGAAGCTGAGTTAAACTGGGTAAGAAGGTAAATCTTCTTGTATCCAGAGTTAATACAGTTAGAAATAGGAATATCTACGATTCTATATTTTCCACCAAAAGGAACTGCTGGTTTAGACCTTTCTTTTGTAAGGGGGTAAAGACGTGTACCTTTTCCTCCTCCTAAAATAATTGCAAGTACGCGTGGTTCTTCATACTTTTTTTCTGCCATATTATTAAATCCTCCAAGATTTTTTTTTCTATCTGATATAAAAATTATAAACCCGCAAATTCAATTTTGCAAACTTTTATATATATTTTTTTAGGAGATCAAGAAAGTCTTCTCCAGGCATTGGTCTTGCAAAATAAAATCCCTGGGCAATATCACAACCTATACCTGTAAGAAGTTCGGATTGTTCTTTTGTTTCAATTCCTTCGATAACAGTCTGCATGTTAAGTTTTTTAGCCATGTTTATTACTGATTCCATTATGATACTGTCTTTGGATGTGTCTTCTGTTTTATGGAGAAATTCCTTGTCCAGCTTTATGACATCAGCAGGCATGTTTTTTAAAATATTAAGGGAAGAGTAACCAGAACCAAAGTCATCTACAGAAATTTTAAATCCGGCTTTCTTTATGTCATTCATAACCCTTACAAGTCTTTTCATGTTGTCAAACATAATGCTTTCTGTAAGTTCAACTTCAATACAGTTTGGTTCAATTTGAAAGTTTCTGCTTATACCTGTAAGTTTTTCTATAAGGTCTGTATCATAAAGATGATAACGGGAAAGATTAAAGGAAATTGTAATTGGGTAAGGGCAGTTTCCGTTATCGATGTGATTCCATTCATTTATAAAACGACAGACATCATTAAAAACATAGATATCGATTTTTTCTATAAAACCGTTATGTTCAAAAAGGGGAACAAATTTATCAGGCCCCAGAAGACCTGTCTCAGGCTTATTCCATCTTATAAGGGCTTCTGCACCTATGATTCTTCCTGTCTTAAGTGAAAATTTCGGCTGGTAATAAACTATAAACTCTCTGTTTTCAAGAGCTTTGTTCATTGAAAGGGTTATTTCCCTGTTCCAGTCATTTTCTTTTTTCATCTCCTGTGTATATTCAGCAGTACGATGGGTTACAAAATTTTTCTTATTTAGTTTTCTTGCAATATTTGCTTTTGTAACCATACCTGTAATGTCATTTATGTCCTCATCCCTGTTGATATAGTAAACACCTGAGCTGAAAGTCATTATGTATTTATTCGGAAGCATATCGGCAATATGGGAACTTACGTCTGTAAGTTTATAGACTTTGTCTTCTATGAGCGGCAAGGATTCAGGTGCTTTTATGAAGAAAATAAAGGTGTCTGCATAATAACGGCAGTATTTTTCTCCTTTTTTACATTCTTCAATAAAGTGCCTGGCAATTCTGGAAAGAATTTTATTTCCATAGTTAAAGCCGTAACTGTCATTGATAAAACCAAAGTTATCTATGTTAATACAGAGAAATATGTATTTTTCTTCCCTATGTTTTTTTAGTATCCTGATGACATCCCTTCTGAAACGGCTGTATGTGTGCAGGCCTGTTATATCATCATAAGTAATTTCGTGAATCTTATATCTGAGAAAGGCAAGCATTATGCTTATTATGAGGGCAGCAAGTATTACAGTGTGAGATAGAAAAAAAATGCTTCTTGTATGAAAGACTTCCATTTTTTGCAGATTCTTTTCTTTTTCAAGTTCTTTTTCTCTTTGTAACTGATAAAAAATAAGGTTCAGTTCAGAAGTTGGAATTGTTTTAATAGCTTTATTGAAGGCAGTAATAAATTCCGGTTCAATTTTGCTGCTGAATCCAAACTGCTGGTAATATGTAAGTGAAAGATTGAATGCTTTATGTTCAGGAAGTTTGTCTGTATAACTTAGTTCCGGCTGTCCAATTATTATGTATTTGAATTCTCCGCTTTTAAATTTGTCCAGAGTAATTTCTGGCTTTGGAGTTGTTTGGATTATCAGGTTTTGTACGCCAATTTCTTTTTTCAGTTCTTCAATAAGTTCAGGAGGAAATTCTGTAATTCCAACTACATCTCCGGGTTCAGGAAGAGATCCTGTTGTAGAGGCAAGGAGCAGTTGTGAACTGTAAGAAAAGGTACTTTGCCTGATTTCCTTAAAGATATCCAGCAGTCTTGTATATCCGCTTATAATATCTGCTTTGTTGTTACGTATAAGGTCAATGCTCTGAGTATAGTTTTCAGTAGCAATAAAGTTAAGTTCTACATTTAGTATTGCGGCAATTTCTTTAAGATATTCAACGTTTAAACCTGCCGGATTGAAGTTGTTTTCACCGGGGGTTTTGTTGTATTCAAGGGGTTTCCAGTTAGGATCAATTACTACATTCAGTCTTTTATGTTTTAAAACCGCTTCTTTTTCCTTTTGTCCAAGAAGAATTTCAGGTCTTTCATGATTATTTTCATTATAGGAGAGGCTGAATGATGCTGTTGGAGCTAGTAAAAGGATTATTACTAGCGCTGCAAAAAAACGTAGTAATTTCATCAGATAAAGTATAAATCACTTTTATTAATTTTCAACTTTATTATATGTAAAGAAAATTTAAAATCATTCCCTTAAGAAAAAAAATCCCTTTCCGATAATTAATACAGGAGATTGAAAGGCTATGATTCGTGGATGGTACATTGGTGCTAGCGGAATGACTGCTCAGCAGAACAGACTTGATGCAATTTCAAATAATCTTGCTAATGTGGATACAACAGGATTTAAAAAAGATATTCCTGTAAGCAAGGAATTCAGCGAACTTCTTTTGCGCAGAAGCCGTGCAGACGGTGTATATCCCACACCATTCGGTTCTGGAGACGTAAAGCCTATTATCGGAAAAATTGGTCTTGGTGTAGAAACCAATGAACTTTACACTGATTTTACTCAGGGTTCCTTTAAGAATACTGATACAAATACAGATATGGCCTTAAGCGGACAGGGCTTTTTTACAGTAAATACTCCTATGGGAGAACGCTATACAAGAAACGGTAATTTTATTCTTGGAAAAGAAGGCATTCTCCTTACCAAAGAAGGATATCCGGTTCAGGGTGAAAACGGGGACATTCATGTAGAAGATGACAGATTTATGGTTAACAAGGACGGCATGATTTATAACCAGAAAGATGGTTCCCTTATTGACCGTATCAAGCTGGTTCGTTTTGACGATGAACGTTACCTTCAGAAGACAGGTTCTTCACTTTATAATACCAGCCGCTGGTCAGGGGATGCAGTTATTGCAGAAGGTGATGACCGTCCTCAGATTATTCAGGGTTACACAGAAACAAGTAATGTTAATGTTGTAAACGAGATGGTTCAGATGATTGAAGTAAACCGTGCTTATGAAGCCAATCAGAAGACTGTTCAAACCCAGGATTCCATGATGGATACCCTCTGGTCTAAGGTTGTAACTGTAAACTGATAATAAGAGAGTAAAGAGAGCGGGGTAAAAAATATGGTAAGAAGTTTATGGAATGCTGCTACTGGAATGAACGGACAGCAGGCAAATATTGATACAATTTCAAACAACCTTTCTAACGTTAATACAACAGGTTTTAAACAGCATCGTGCTGAATTTGAAGACCTTGTTTACCAGAATGTAAAAATGGCAGGTACTCCTGCTACAGAAGATACTGTAACACCTGTAGGACTTCAGATGGGCTGTGGTGTTAAAGTAGGTGCAACCCAGCGTATTATGACTCAGGGTTCCCTTCAGGCAACTGGTGTTGATACAGATATTGCTATCGTGGGTGAAGGATTTTTCAGGGTTCAGCAGTATGACGGAAGCTGGGCTTATACCCGTGACGGTTCCTTTAAGGTTGATTCAACAGGACAGATGGTTACTGCCAACGGTTTAAGGCTTATGCCAGAAATCATTCTTCCTGAAGGTTTTCAGATTGAAACCCTTAATATTAATGATCTTGGTAAGGTAAGTGTAAAGGTTGACGGCCAGGTTGAACCTGTAGAAGTAGGTCAGTTAGAACTTTACCGCTTTCCTAATGCTGTAGGTCTTGAAAATACAGGAGATAACCTTTACAAGGTTACAAATGCTTCCGGAGATCCTATTGCTTCCCGCCCTGGCAAAGAGGGAATGGGTATAACAAAGCACCGTTACCTTGAAATGAGTAACGTAAGCGTTGTAAACGAAATGGTACAGATGATTGTTGCCCAGAGAGCTTATGAGTTTAATTCAAAGGCAATTCAGACCAGTGATTCCATGCTTCAGACTGCAAGTCAGCTTAAGCGTTAAATGCTGATTTAATCAGGGGTTACTGAAAACAAATATAACTAATGAAATAAGGCTGCTTTTCCGATTTTATAAGGGAGCAGCTTTTTTTATGCTGGGGAGAATAAAATGGCAGTAAATGGAATCAGCGGAACAGGTATTACAGGAACTTTAGGAAACTCTTCATATATTTTAAATTCGGTAAGGGACAGTGCAGAACACGAAAACTTTAAGGCTCTTGTAGAAAGTGCTAAAAAGAATCTTGCCTCTTCCTCTACAACTTTCATTTCTTCCAGCCAGATTGCCAGAAATCATAAGCTTAACGGGGATTACACCCAGGGTTTTTACGGAACCTTTACTTCTGAAAAAGATAAGGATGCCAGCCCTCAGGGATTTGCTGCAAATGCCACATCTTCTTCAGGTAAAAAAATCACTATTGATAAAACATCAGATCTTTATGCCCAGAGCATGGAAATGGAAAACTATATGGTAAAAATGATGCTTTCTTCCATGCGCAATACAATTAAACATACAAGCCTTTCCGGCAGTGATAATGATTATGCAAGAAAAATGTATGACGACATGATGTACGATAATCTTGCAGAAAGCCTTACTAAAAATTCTGGTTTTGGTATTGCAGACCAGATTTATATTGAACTTTCAGGACAACGCTAAAAAACATTTCAAAAAAGTTCAGCCCGAACAATAAATAGAAGAAATTTTCAAAAAATAATACTAAAAAGTGGATTTTTTGGAGATTCTGTTACACAATATATGGTAGGATTAAATCTTAAATTTATTATAAGGATGAGCAGAATGAAAAATGTAAAAATACTTGCAGCTTTACTTATATTCGCTGTAACTCCTCTTGTTGCTCAGGATTTTGGAGCTCTTGATCAGGCTGTTAATGACGGCAACTGTGATCTTGTCCTTTCTATACTTGAATCTTCCGGCAGTGATGCTTCCAAAATGGAAGAAAGGGTTCTTGATGCAGCAGGTAATCTTGTAATGGCATCAAATTATGATCTGGCCATGGAACTTACGGAAACAGTTCTTCTTTTTAACATGGACAATTCCAGGGCTCAGGAAATGTATACTTCAATTGAGAAAGCAAAAAAGGACAAAATTAGGGAAGAAAAGGAAGCCCTTATTGTTGCCGAACAGAAAAAGGCAGAACTTAAGGCACAGAGAATGGCAGACTATAAAGTTTCCGTAAAGGAATATTACAGGAGCCTTGCAAAAGTTTCATACAGAAACTTCCCTCTGGAAGCAGGTCTTATTCCACTTTCTTTTAATTTGTCTTCTACTGATTTTGCAGAAGAATCTTCTGCAATGCGTTATGGTTTTGGAGCTGAATTTAAAGCTTCTTTTGTTCACCCTGGAATCAGGCTTGATTTAGGTCTGGATTATATTTACCAGCCGGTGATTCTTTCTGGTCAGGGAGAAAAGTCAGACTTAAACATGAGGGCTGCTGTAACTTCTCCTGTTTTTCCTATTCCATTTTCTGTAAGTGCTGCTTATAAGAGCCGCTGGGTAACTTCTGATGCTTCCCTTTATAAGGTATTATCTTTTCCGGCAATTGGTATAGGACTTGATGGTTTTGAAATCCTTCCTGATTTCTCCATGACAGCCTTCCTTGATTTTGATTTATGTTCATCAGCAGCTGATTCCATGATTGACTTTGCTTTAGGCGGTGAAGTTTCATTTAAATATGTATTCAGGGTTAAACCTCTGATCGGCATATATCTTGCAGAAAAAAACAGGTTTGACATATTCGTCATTGACAGCAGCAGTGAATCCTATCTGGATGCTGCGCTTTCTGTAGGAATTATTTTAAATGAAAGATAGTTATAAAAAATTATTACTTTTATTTTCACTTTTTTTTCTTTTTACATTTTCACTGTTTTCTCAGGCAGCAGTAAACAGGGCTTCTGACCTTATTAACAAAAATCTTATTGTTGGTAATACAGAAAAAGCTTATTCCTATGCAATGTTCATAGTAAAGTTTTATAATGGAGAAGATGTGCCTTATGAATTTGAGGCTGCCGTAAAAAAAGCTGTAACTGCCCAGGCTGAGGAATATGTAAAAAACGAAAAATGGGAACTTATTTATTCAATAGAAAGCGATCTTGAAAATGCAGAAGATGGAATTAAAAATGCCATTAAACCTTATGTAAAAAAAGCTGATGATTATTTTGCCCGTATAGAAAAAGAAAAGGCCGAACAAAAATTAAAGGAAGAGGCTCTTATTCAGCAGATTAAGGAAAGTGAACGTAAGGCAGCTGAAGAAAAGGAAGAAGCTTTATCTTCCGGTCAGGGGGAGGATTCTTCAGAAAATCAGGCTGCGGGAATAGAAAGCTATTCCGGTATTTCTGCCCAGGAACTTGAAAAACTTCTTATGGCTTTTGAATCCAGCCGCAAGGCAGAAAGGGAACAGCTTTTAAAAGAAAATGCCCGCCTTGAACAGCTAAGGATAGAACATGAGAAAAAAGTTTCTGAAGATGACCAGAAGCGTCACTCAGAAATGACAGACCTTATTAAAAGCATGAATGCAAGCAATGAAAGTGCAAAGAATACTGCAGAAGAAGATAAAAAATTTAATATTATTCTTCTTGTAAGTCTTGGTTCTGCAATTTTACTTGTAATCATAATAATGATTTTCTTTTTCAGCAGGCAGCAGAAAATTCAGTCTGAGCAGCTTAAGGCTACTGTACAGACAATGCAGGCCATGAGGTCAGGGGTAGTACAGGAGGCTCTTCCTTCTGTATCCGGCATACCTGCTATTGCAGCAGGTTCAGGTCTTCTTATTGGAAACTCAGGTGATCAGTCAGCTGAAATACAGAAAATTACTTCCCTTATAGAAACCTGCCGTAAATATGGTTCGCAGATTGACAGTGCCACAAACAGGCACAATGTTACCAGTCAGGTTGCAGAACTTGTCTTTAAGATTTCTACGGAAATGGGTTATAACCAGAAGGATACTCTTTTGCATTATGCAGCATCCTTAGTCTACGACATAGGATTTTTAAGTATTGATACTTCAATTTTAAGGGCGGAAGTTCTTTCTAAAGACCAGTTTGAAGTATTAAAGACTCATACTTCTTCCGGAGAAAAAATGATTTTCTTTGTAGATGAAGAATACAAAAGTCTCTTTAAGGATGCAGTAAGCAAGCATCATGAAAATATGGACGGGTCAGGTTATCCTGCTGGACTTAAAGGAAAGGATATTCCTTATATAGCCAGGGTTTTAAGGGTTGCAGAAAGTTATGTAGCCCTTATTTCCAGCAGGAATTACAGGGAAATTATGGACAGAAATACTGCTGTTCTTGAACTTGAGAATTCTGCAAATCTTTATGATGAAGACATTGTTCAGGCCCTTATTGCAGTAGTGTGACTTGAGCAGGAGGAATTTAAGGATGAAGATTTTAAATAGAATAATGGCAGGCCTGATAATGACGGCGCTTTTCTGTGCACTATCGTGCACAGAAGAATATTCTTCTGCTGTTTACGAAAATAATTATAACATAGCTCCTTCTGATGTTTTTAATCTTACTCAGAGTCAGGTTAAGGATGTAGTAACTTTAACCTGGCAGCTGCCGGAAGATAATGACATTGAATACATAAGCATTTCTGCAAATCCTGCCCATGGTAATCTTGAGACAGAAAAAATAATTTCTAAGGCAACAAGTTTTGACGTATACGGTCTTAAAACAGGAAGAAGTTATGACTTTACTGTAAAGGTAATTAACAAAAAGGGGACTTATTCTTCCGGTGCAGTTCTTTCCTATCGTCCAAATATTAATTCAGATTTAATTGATTACCTGTATGACAAGGAAGCTCTGGATTTTGGTTACTGCAGTACAGAGACAGAAAAGACCTTTGCCTATACTTCAATTTATGATGACAGTCTGGATCTTTCATCTGCTGTAATTGAATATGTTTGCGGTGCAGAAAATGCCTTTACTTTTAATGAAAGCTCCTTATCCCAGATTGCTCAGGGAGAAACAAGTAATATTACCGTAACCTATACTCCTTCTGAAGAAGCTTCCTGGGATGAAGCTGACTTAGTACTTTGTCAGGATCCGGAAGTAAGAATCAGGCTTATTGCTTCAAGCTTTGAACAGCCTTCTGACATTCAGTCTTCACATTTAAGGCTCTGGTTAAGGCCGGATATGATTTCTTCTTCAGATATAGATTCCTATGGAAATGTTCAGTCTTTACCTGATTACAGCGGCAATGGTTTTGATGCAGAAGAATTTGATACCATGCCTCCAGCCTATGTTTCTTCAATTGAGTCAATGAATAATCTGCCTGGAGTTTTCTTTGATGGAATTAAACGCCTGAGGGCATCTGGAGAAATCGTAAAATCCAGCAACGGAACTACCACATTTATAGTAACTCAGCAGACCAGTGCCAGTAACGGAGACTATAACTTTTTAATCTGTACAAATGGTTATTCTACTTCTTATCCTATCATGTCAAACCGCAGGCTTTATTTTGACGAGGATAAGGGGTATTCAACTACACAAAGATGGGGTGTTGCCGTTAATGGCAGCGGAATGTCAGGCGTAAGGTATATGTTTGATGATTCAGAAGAAGAGGATAATATTGTAAAAACATGTGATTTTACTAAGCCTGATGTTGTTTGTTCCCTTCTTAATCTTGAAGAAACAGATGCAAATATTTTTGCCTACCTTAATGGAACAAAACAGCTTTTAAGCTATACACATTCCCTCAATACATCGACCTATGACTGCTCTGAAAGTGGAGCTAATTACAAATATAACAATGGATGTGCCTACGGAAAACCCTGGAGTGACGGAAAAGGCCATTTATATAAAACTTTATGGAATGAAAGTGATGAAACTTTAACTGATGATTCTGACAAGCAACTTTATTATCAGCTTAATCCTTCTGAACATCCTACAAGACCTTATGATTATGCCTTAAGGTGGTATTACCTGCGTAATGTACTTAAAAGAACAGCTCAAAGTGATATGACTGCCTATTATTCAAATAAGGTTACTTATAAAAGTGCCACTATGGGAACAATTGCCAATGTTTATCTTGGTGCAACCCTTACCAATACAGGAACAAATCTTCACAATTATATCGGGGACGTAATTATTTATGATACTGCTTTAACTGATGAAGAAATTGCTTCTGTATCAACTTATCTTAAACTCCGCTATGGAATTACTGACTAGGAGGTTACGCTTTATGAAAATTAATTATTTTACTGGCGCAATCCTTTTACTTGCTTCTGCTTTTTTAACTGACTGTGATGGTGAATATTCCTCTTCTGTATATGAAGAAGTTTTTAATGTTCCTCCTGCAGATGTATCTGATCTTGCACAGAATATTTCTTCTACAGGTCAGGTAAGTTTATCCTGGACTTTGCCGGAAGATTATGATGTTGTAAAGGTAAGGGTTTCTTCTGCCATTCAGGGACAGGAAGCTTATCTTGTAGAAGATATGACTAAAAGGGAATCTTATACTATCTATGGTCTTGATACAGGAAACAATTATGAGTTTACCGTTCAGACAATAAATAAAAAGGGAACTTTGTCTTCAGGTGTAAGTATCAGTTATACTCCAAATATTAATACTGACCTTATAAGTTACAAATGTGATTATACAGCCCTGGACTTTGGTTACACTGCATCTTCTTCTGAAAAAACTTTTATTTATACCTCAGAAGAGGACAGTGATATTTCCCTGTCTGATATAAGCATTTCTTATGTAGAAGGAAGCCAGAATGTATTTTCTTTTGTAGAAAGTGATGTTTCTGTATTAAAGCCTGGAGAAAGTGCTTCCATTACAGTAAAGTATGAACCTTCTTCTGCAAGCAGCTGGGACGAGGCTGACCTGGTTATTTCTACAGACCCCGCTGTTTCTATAAGGCTTACAGGTTCAGGTTACAAGCAGCCTTCTGATGTTCAGGGAGATCATCTTAACTTATGGTTAAGGGCAGATCTGGTTTCTTCTTCAGATTTTGACAGCTATGGTAAGGTTGTACGTATGCCTGACTACAGCGGCAATGGTTATGATGCAGTAGCCTTTAATAGTGATGTTCCTTCATATAAAACCCTGTCTACAATGAATGATCAGCCTGCATTGTATTTTACAAATTATGAAAGGCTTACCGCTCAGGGAAAAATTGCAACCAATTCAGAAACAGGAACTACTACCTTTATTGTTTTTCAAAAGGGAACAACAGTTAGTTCTTCTTTCTTCTTTTCTGCTTCCAATGGTTACAGCAATTCATTTCCTTCCTTTGGAACTTATTCAAGAAACTATGATACTTCTGTAGGCTGGGCTTCTTCTGCAAAATATGTACATATGATAAGCGGCAATGGTTATGCAGGCAGTTACAGATTTTATTTTGATGATTCTGAAGATGATGATAACGAAGTAAAAGTTGCCAGTTCAGCAACAGCCTATACTATTTGTGCCGTAGCTGATTTTCAGTCAGAATCAGTTTCCAATACCTATGCTTATCTTAACGGCAAAAAAAGTCTTCTTTCTTTTACAGGCTCACTAAATACATCTAATTTATCTAATACTTCTCTTGGTTATGCTTACGGAAAACCCTGGAGTAATGGAGAAGGTCAGCTTTATCAGGCTTTATGGAACAGTGAATTGTCTACAGAAAGTGAAAGGGAATCTTATTACAAGTGTCATCCTTCTGAACACCCGACAAGACCAAATGATTCAGCAATACGCTGGTGGTGTCTTCAGGATTATGAAACTTATGGGGATAATTATGAATATGGGGCTAATACAATATCTACCAATTATTCAAGTTATTTTTACAACAAGCTTACAACTACATCTGGAATATGTGACACAATTTCAAATGTATTCCTTGGAACAAGAATTGATACGGATACAACACCAGGGTATACCTACATTGCCTGTGTAATGATTTACGATACAGTTCTTACGGAAGAAGAAATTGCAGAGGTAAATAATTTTATTTACTACAGATATGGAGTAGGTTCTTATACAGAGCTGGACAGCTCTTCTTCCGGAGAATAGATATCAGCTTATTTTAAGTATGGGTCTTAAAGTTTTACAGCTTTGATATTTTATTGAAGAGTGATTTTTTTTGTATTATAATATGCAAAGAAAGGTTTAAGATTATTCTATAAAAAATCTTAGGCCCTAAATGTTGAGGAGATTTTTATGAAAAAAATTTTTGGTTTGCTTACTGCTGCAGTAGTTCTTGCAGGAAGCTTTGCTTTTACAGGCTGTGATGAAGTTGCTGATGAACTTTCAGGACCTGAATATACCTGGTGTGAACTCCCTGTATATGTTACCAGCAGCGAAGAAGAGGGTGAAGATCCTGATCTTTATTTAGATGTAATTTACTGTCCTGAAGATTATACAGGTAAAACAGGCAGTACAAATCTTGATAAAGATATTACCCTTGGAGCCGGTATTACAGTTCTTGCCCATGCTTCTGTAGCTATTGAAAGTCTTGGTATGAGTGCCGGTTCTTATACTTATAAGACATTCCCTCTTAATGCAACAGAAAATGAGTCTGATGATAATGACACTTATACTTTTGCCGGAACAAAGACTTTGTTTACTGCCATTTACTGGGCTAAAAGTGATCTCCGTAATGCAGATTCTCAGATAGCTCTTCCTACAGCTCCAACAGCCCTCTGCAATACAAATACGGGATATACAGCACTTGATGACTTATCAAGCTTTAACTGGAAGGCAGTTCTTGCTTCATATCTTCTTAACTAGTTTTTAAGTCTGAGTTTTTTTATAAATTAAAAGGGCTGCACTTTAACCTGTGGGGAATAAAGTGCAGCCCTTAATATTTTTAAAGCTTTAGAAGTGTGATTAAAAAATATTAGAAATCAAATTTAAAACTTGCAGCTACACGAAGTATTGTAGGAAAACCTGCTTCAACATTTACCCCAAAGAAATCACTAAAATAGTAAGTAGCTCCTGCATTGATTCCAAAGTGAAGGCTTGTCCAGTCATCATCTTCAGAAACCTTGCTGGTTACTCCGGAAACTGTAGAAGTTACTTTTTTATTTTCTGACTTAAAATCAAGACCAATTTTTGCACCTGCATAAAGGTCAAGTTCGTCTACAAGGTTAAAGTGATAGTTGGCAAGTCCGCCAAAATAAAATACATCCCTTTCCTTTACAGTTGTAATGGAACTAGCTGCAGCAGTTACGCTTTCTTCTGTTCTGTAGCTTGTGTATCCAATAAAGCCGCCAAATCCAATAGGAACTCCTATCATGGTTGTATATTCAACACTGGCTTCAAAAGGAGGAATATAAGCATCAAGATCTCCACCCTGACCAAGATTTCCGTTAAGACCAATACCTGCATTTACAAGAAGATTGTTTTCCTTTACTGCACGGCTGTAAGAATTCCACCAGTCACCTTTCTTTTTTTTACCTGCTGCAAATACTGACACTGCAGAAACTGCAAGCAGCATTACACTTATAAATAACTTTTTTTTCATGTTTTAACTCCTTAATAAAAAAGTTTAAATACTATTTAAGTCTGTGTCAATTAAAGGAGATGAATGACAAGAGGCAAAAAAAACGCTATTATGTCTTTTATGTCTGATATATCTTTACCCCTTGAATTAAAGGGAGTTCATATTCATTTTGTAGGAATCAAGGGAACAGGAATGGCAGCCCTTGTAGAAATCCTTTATCATAACGGTGCCATTATTACAGGAAGTGATGTTTCAGAAAGATTTTACACTGATGAAATTCTTGAAAAACTTAACCTTAAAGCCCTTCCATTTGACCAGGCAAATATTACGGATAAGGTTCAGTATGTAATTTATTCCAGTGCCTATAAGCTGGATAAAAATCCTGACCTTATTGCTGCAGTAAAAAAAGGAATACCATGCCTTCTGTATACTCAGGCTTTAGGTTCCTATTCATCCAGGGCATATTCCTGCGGCATCTGCGGAGTTCACGGAAAAACCAGTACTACAGGACTTACAGGAACAATCCTAAAAGAGCTTCCTCTTGCAGCTCAGACTTTAGCAGGCAGTATCATTAATTCCTTTGGTTCTACCTGTACTTATACTTCTCCTTTAATTAAATCCCTTTCTGAAAATCAGAAAAAATATTTTGTTGCAGAAACCTGTGAGTACCAGAAGCACTTTATGTCTTTCTGTCCTCAGAAAATAATCCTTACTTCCGTAGAAAGTGATCATCAGGATTTTTATCCAACCTATGAATCCATTCGTGATGCCTTTGTAGATTACATCTGCAAACTTCCTCAAAATGGTGAATTGATTTACTGTGCAGATGACAAGGGAGCTGTAGAAGCTGCAGGACTTGCTGCAAAAAAAAGACCTGACCTTGTAATGATTCCTTATGGCTTTAAGGCAGAAGGGGATTTTAAAATTCTTGACTGTGTAATAAAAGATGAATGTCAGATTTTTAACTGCAATCTTATTAAAGACCTTAAGTTAAAAGTTCCGGGACACCATGAAGTTCTTGATGCAGCAGCAGCTCTTGCCCTTGCATGCCGAATGCTTGTAAGTGATGGTAAAAATCCTCAGGACTATGAAGAAGAAATAAGAAGGGGACTTTTAAGCTTTACAGGTGGTAAACGCCGCAGTGAAAAAATTGCAGATTTTGTTACACCAGATGGAAACAATGTTCTTGTAATGGATGATTATGGTCATCATCCTACTGCAATTAAAACAACCCTTGAAGGATACCGTCAGTTTTACAGCAAAAGAAAAATCATTGTAGATTTTATGAGCCACACTTATTCAAGAACTCAGTCCCTTCTTGATGAATTTGCATCAAGCTTTGATAATGCAGATGTAGTAATCCTTCATAAGATTTATGCTTCTGCAAGAGAAAATATAGCAGACTTTAATATTACAGGCCGCAGTCTTTTTGAAAAGGCTCAGCACTATCATAAAAATGTAAACTACTTTGAAGAAATAGAAGAAGCACTTCCTTTTGCAAAAGAATTACTTAATACAAACCCAGGCCCTGAATATCCTGACGGTTATCTTTTTGTAACAATGGGTGCCGGAGATAACTGGAAGCTTGGTAAAGCAATAATAAAAGAATTTGGAGAAGCAAAATGAACAGCATGACAGGTTATGGTTACAAGGAAATTCTTCAGGATGGAACCCAGCTTAGTGTTGAAATAAAATCCGTTAACAACCGCTTTCTGGATTTAAACATTAACATGCCTTCCTACCTTAATCCTATAGAAAGCAGAATCCGTCAGGCGGTATCAAATGTTGCAGTAAGGGGTAAAATTGATCTTTCCATCCGCATTAAGGAACTTAATTCATCTGCTAAAGTAAATGCAGACACCACAGCTGCAAGAATGTACTTTGATGCAATCAAATCTGTAGCTTCAAGTCTTGGACTAAAAGATGACAGCATTAATCTTTCTCTTATTGTAAATCAGGATGGAGTTCTTAATGTAACTCATGATTATGATGTAGAAAAATTCTGGGACAAGATTAATCCTGTCCTTACAGAAGTTCTTGAACAGTTTGCAAAAGACAGGGCAAGGGAAGGAGAAAACTTAAAGAAGGATCTTCTTAAAAAACTTGATGTCCTTGATGAATGTGCTCAATTCTTTTCCCTCTGGCAGCCTAAGATGGAAGCAAAATTTAAGGAACAGATTACAAGCCGCTTTAATGAACTTCTTGGAGACCATGCTGATGAAAACCGCATTATGACAGAAGTTGCAGCCATGCTTGTAAAGTATACCATCAATGAAGAAATTATCAGGTTAAAGAGTCATCTTGAAGCTTTAAGAAAAGAGATTACTCAGTCAGCACTGCCTGGTAAGCGTCTTGATTTTATCTGTCAGGAAGCCAACAGGGAAATCAATACCATCGGTTCTAAAAATCAGTTTGCAGAAGTTGGAGCCATGGTTGTTAATGCTAAGGATGCCCTTGAGAATATCAGGGAACAAAGCAAAAACGTTGAATAAAAAATAGAATAAAGAGTCTAAAAAATACAAAGGACTAAAGCTAAAGCCATATTTTTCCGAAGATAATAATAAGAAATAATCGTTTGGAAAAATATGGCTTTTTCATTTAACAAAAAAACTTATTTTTTACAGATTCCAGGAACTTTCTCTTTTAAAAAGCTGTCTGCTGGCTCTAAGGCAGTTAATGGCTATACTAACGTTCGTAAGTACGATTTTCCTTTTAATATTGCCTGGATTTGCCTTGAAGACCATAGGGAAAGAAATTCCATAGAAATTAATTACGTAATCAGGGAAAAAAACGGCACTTTATCAGAAAACTACCGGACGGTATTTGACTATTACAGGGGCAGGATAACTGATTATGCAGATTACGACCGTTCGTTTTATAATTTTTGCCGTAAAAATCCGGATTATGCCCTTAATGTTATGGATTACGCCTGTGACCTTATGCTTTCGGTAATAAATTTCAATTCCGGATTATCCATGACCAGATGTAAGGCTCTTAAGGGTATCGACCTTCTTGAAAGTCTTGTAAAGTTTCCTTATGAACCTCTTTTAAATAAAGTTGTTTCCTATTCTTCTAAAGTAAATCGTCTTAATCCTGACTGTTATAATCAGTTTTGTGAAGATCTGGGAATTAAGAGTTTTAGAAAATTAAGGACTCTTTATCAGGAAAGACCAGAGGTACTTCTGGATTACAAGTTTTTAATGGACTGTGGTTTTACTGATACCAACATAATGTTAAGGATTTTACGCTCTCCTGTTTTTAAAAGAGTGCCTGCCTTTATGGAGTTTATGAAAAAAGCAATTCCCCAGAGAGGGCAGCTTTGTGCATGGAATACAGCCAGCCGCTTTGACTGGTCTTCCGGGGATTGTGAACTTTTTGACTGCATGAGAATGTTTACAAGATACAGTGACAGACTGCCGGAAAGTTTCTGCAGGCAGCTTATTAAGGACGGGCCTACACGATACAATCACGACATACTTTCTAAATATGCCTGGGAACTTGAAAACGTTAATGTAGAATTTGGTTATACTGATTTTGAAAAATCCCTTACTGATTCAATTGAGGGATATGATTTCCTTCTTCCTAAAGATTCTTCCATGCTCCGTAATCTTGGAGCTGAACTTCATAACTGCCTTTCTTCCTATAAAGATAAAGTTTTAAGAAAAGAATGTACTGTTGTTTATGTACTTCGTGATAAAGAGTATGTTGCCTGTATAGAAGTCAGGGACAATACCATTTATCAGCAGAGGGTTGATTATAACGAAACTCCTTTTGGTGAAATGGCAGATCTTTTAAAAACCTGGCGGGTAAAACACAACCTGAGCTTTAACGGCAATCACTTTTAAAATCACCCGCTGAAATATTTTTATAAAAAGTATATAGTATTGTCAAAGGAGAATTTTATGTCAGAATACAGGATTAAAGAAAATAAAGAATTAAGGATTGCAATAAGCGGAAAAAGTGGCTGTGGTAATACTACAGTCAGTACTCTTCTTTCTGAAAAACTTGGTGTTAAGCTTATTAATTTTACCTTCCGCCAGCTTGCTCAGGAAAAAGGCCTTACCCTTGCTCAGGTAATTGAAAATGCAAAGACAGATGATTCCTACGATATAGAAGTTGATACAAGACAGGTTGAACTTGCAAAAAAGGAATCCTGCATTCTTGGAAGCCGTCTTGCAATATGGATGCTTAAGGAAGCAGACATTAAAGTTTATCTTTATGCCAGTGATGATACCCGTGCCAGGCGTATCCTTAACAGGGAAGGTGGAGATCTGGAAGAAATAAAGGCCTTTACTTCCATGCGTGACAGTGAAGATTCAAAAAGATATAAGAAACTTTATAATATTGATAATAATGATTATCAGTTCTGTGACCTTATTATTGATACTGCAAAGTATAATCCTGAAGAAATAGCAGGTATTATTCTTGAAGAAAGTGCAAAAAGATCCCTGACGGAAAAATGCTAACTAAAGATTGAATCATTAAGGTATAGTTTGTGTCATTTGATATCCTAAAAATCAAGGAGTAATTATGAACTCAAACTATAATGATGCAAAAGAACAGTACGCAGCCCTGGGCGTTGATACAGACAGGGCAATAGAATGCCTTAAAAAAATTCCGGTATCAATGCACTGCTGGCAGGGAGATGATGTAGGCGGTTTTGAACATGCCGGTGCTTCTCTTGAAGGCGGCGGAATTCAGGTTACAGGAAACTATCCTGGAAAAGCCCGCACTATGGATGAACTCCGCAGTGACATTGAAAAAACACTTTCCCTTACACCAGGAACTTATCGTCTTAATGTTCATGCAAACTATGCAGATTTTTCTTCTACAGGTTTTGCTGACAGGGATGCCCTTGAACCAGTTCATTTTGAAAGCTGGGTACAGTGGTCTAAAGAACACAAGGTTCCCCTTGATTTTAACTCAACTCTTTTTTCTCATCCTAAAGCTTCAGGCCTTACCCTTACTTCTAAAGACAAGGGAATCCGTGACTTCTGGATTGAACATGTAAAGCGCTGTCGTAAAATCGGAGAATACATGGGTAAGGAACAGGGAAGTGCCTGTATTCATAACATCTGGATTGCAGACGGTATGAAAGACCTTACTGTAGACCGCCAGGGTTACAGGGTAATACTTGCTTCTTCCCTTGATGATATTTTAAGCCTTAAGATTTCAAAGGATTACCTTAAAGATTCCGTTGAGTCAAAAGTATTTGGTATTGGAACAGAAAGTTATGTTGCAGGAAGTCATGAATTTTATATGGGTTATGCAGTAAAGAATCAGACTCTTCTTACTGTAGATATGGGTCACTTCCATCCAACAGAAAATGTTGCAGACAAGCTTTCTTCTGTACTTATGTTTGTTCCGGAAATCTTTCTTCATCTTTCCAGAGGTGTAAGATGGGACAGTGATCACGTAACTCTCTTTAATGATGAGCTTCGTGCTATGGCAGAAGAAATGGTTCGTACAGGAAAACTGGATAAGATTCATATTGGTACTGATTACTTTGACGGATCAATTAACCGTATTGGTGCCTGGGTTATCGGACAGAGGGCAACACAGAAGTCACTTCTTAAAGCTCTTCTTCAGCCAAATAAAAAAATCCTTGAATACGAAGACAGTGGTAACTATTTTGCCCGCCTTGCCCTTATAGAAGCAGACAAAACCCTTCCATTCGGAGAAGTATGGAACCGTTACTGCCAGGAATGCAATGTTCCTTCTGATCTTGAGATTATTGATGAAATCATGTCTTACGAAAAGAATGTAACATCAAAGCGTTCATAAAGTATTTTATCCGGAGGTTTTTATGAGTGAATTACAGTGTGCTTTTAAAATGAAGCTTAAGCCTGGCATGGCTGATGAATATAAAAGACGTCATGATGCCATCTGGCCTGAACTTAAAAAAGTAATTTCTGACAGCGGTGTATATGACTATTCTATTTTTCTTGATGAAGAAACAAATATTCTTTTTGCTTATCAGAAACTTAAGCCGGGTAATAAGGCTGATGACCAGAAGTTTGATCCTGTTGTAAGAAAGTGGTGGGATATGATGGCAGATATTATGGATGTAAATCCGGATAATTCACCGGTAAGCATTCCATTGCGCCAGATGTTCCATATGGACTGATAAGATAATTGGTAAAAAAAGCCCCTGGATGTTTGAAGTGCTCAAGTTGATTGCATTTCATTTTCCAGGGGCTTGCTTTTTAAGTGACAGGAACAGAAAATTTTACTGAAGCTTTTCTACCATTGCCCAAAGGCTTTCTGCAGAATTAAAGTTTTCCGGTATAATTTCTGCAGGTGTAATATCAATGTCAAATGTTTCCTTAAGTCTGTTGATAAGTTTA
>NZ_JAILGZ010000014.1 GCF_024696245.1 Treponema sp. | reverse complement strand
GATATCCATCTTTTATTCTTTTTTCAATAGTATTTATTGTTTTTTTAACATCAGTGATATCGCATCCTTTCATGATGCCAGGACCATACTGCCACCATTTGATTTTTAATAGGGTATTAATTATTTTTTTATCAAATCTATATTTGATAACTTTTGCAGGAACGCCACCTACTATAGCATAAGGCGGGACGTCTTTTGTTACTACAGCACCTGCTGCTACTATAGCACCATCTCCAATTGTTACTCCACGCTGTATAATAACATTACCGCCTATCCAGACATCATTACCGATTGTAATTAATCCTTTTTTTTCTAACTCCTTTGACTGGTTTTTTCTTATGGCTTCAATCATATTATCATTATCTATGCTATAATCGCTAAATTGTTCAGCGCATTTAGAGTCATAGTTTGGAAATATTATATGAGGACTAATCGATTTAACTGAATGCTCTGGCATTCCTGCAATAAAATTAGGTCCTATAGCGCAAAATCTACCTATAGAGCTAACAGCTCTAATATAGGCATTATCATTTGTATATGAGAATGCACCTATTTTAAAACATTGTATTTTACCGCCCTCACATCGAAATGGAGCTTCTATTTCCATATTTCTTGTTTGATTATAGGCACCTAAACAAGTATTTTTTCTTACATCTAATCCATTTTTATTGTTTGACATTAATACTACTGAATTCTTCTTCACTAGCATATAATGCAATTTTAGATGAAAAAGGTTAGTTTTGTAAACTTTATTTGTATTTTTTTAGGAGTGTAAAATATAATAAAATAAAAAATCCCGGCATTGAAGTGTACCTCCAAAAATTGTCTTCAACTTTTGGGGTACACTTTAGGGGGGGCAGTCTTTTTTATAAAAAACATCAGAATTTTACTCCCGGGAAAAAAATTCCACCTTATTCCGAAAATCACCTCCCTTTTCTTTTAGCAGATTCGGCCTGACTATTTATGACAGAAAAATCTAAATAATTTTTATGGAGTTTCTTATGAGAAAAAGTATCAGAACTTTGTGCAGTGCAGCAGCGGCACTGACTTTTGGATGGAGTCTGGCAGGGTGTTCTTCCGGAATTGAAGAAAATTCAGCTGGTGTAATAAATTCCTTTTACAGCACTGTAAGTGTTTCAAGCGGCCTTTCGGTCAGCAGTTCAATTTCAGCTCCATTTGGACTTGTAGCAGATACATCTGCTGATAACGTTATTAAACTTGCCTGGGGATGTCCTTCGGTTATGCCTGACAGCTGGCATATTTATCTTGACGGAGAAAAAGTTGAAGAAACATCTGTTTTAAAGCAGGTAGAAGTAGAAGCTTATGCCGGCAGTCACGTAATTGCAGTTGCAGCTGTAATTAACGGTAATCGTTCAGAAGCAGAAGGTATTGAAGTAAGTGTTACGGGAACAGCTGCTCCGGCAGAAAGCAGTAATGGTATTGTTTCCGGGGCAACATACAAGATTCTTTCCAGGTGTTCCGGAAAATCCCTGGACAATGACAACTGGTCAAAAGAGGCCGGCGGAAACGTTCATATGTGGACTTACGGAAATGACCAGGCAAACCAGCAGTGGGTTGTAAGTCAGAACTCAGACGGTAGCTGGGTAATTGCAAACCTTTATTCAGGTCTTGTTCTTGATGCAGCAAACTGGGGAACTACTGACGGTACAAATGTTTTCCAGTGGAATAACGTGGGTAATCAGAATCAGCACTGGAATATTAGTAAGGAAGGTTCTTACTATAAAGTAATCAATGCATATTCAGGTCTTGCCCTTGATGTTTCTGCAGCTTCTAAAGAAGACGGTGCCAATGTTCAGACCTGGACCTGGAACGGAACAGATGCCCAGCTCTGGGAATTTGTAAAGCTTTCTGACGGAGAAGCAGATACAGGCTCTGACGATGATGACACAGATGATACAGGAAATGAAAATACTGATAACGGGAATATCGGAAGCGGCATTTCTACTTCTACAGATGATGTTCTTGTAAGCCGTAATGGTGGAATGCAGTTGACCTATCAGTTCCAGAACTGTACTAAGGGTGCTTTCTCTGATGATGAAATCTATATTTATGTTATCTGTATGAATTCCAGTGATGTATGGTGCTATGCTAAGCCTGACGGAAGTCTTGTTCCGATTGGAAATACTTCTTCTGATGTCTGGGAATATACTCTTGCAGAAGTAAAGAATTCAGGATTCCAGATGCCTTATGCTCATGCAGGCCGCATTTACTATTCTTACGGGGCACCTCTTACAATGTACGGACTTTCTGGTGGTGTAGTTCTTCCATCTTTAAGCAATACTGCTGATCCTAATTACAACATTTATTTTGACTGGCTTGAATTTACTGTTGCTTCAAATGGTTTCTGGGTGAATACAACTCAGGTAGACCAGCTGGGCTTCCCTGTTCTTATTAATGTTTATGACAACGATGGTTCAGTTCAGCAGACTGGTATTTCTGCAAGCCGTGAATCAATCTGGCAGTCTTATCTTGCTGAAATGCCTGATGAATTTGATACTCTTGAAGGAACATACCGTATTGTAGCTCCATGTAAGGCTGGTTTTGATAACAGAACCGGTGGTGCTTACGGAAATTATTTTGACAGCTATGTGGCAGAAACCTGGAACACAATTGCTTCCAAAAGCCAGACTGTAACTCATCCTCAGGGAAAATTCATTTTGACAGGTGATGGAAACAACCTTTATTTCCGTTGTATTGAAGCTTACGGAACAATTGCTTCTGTGGGAACAACTTATACTATTTACGGTCGTCCTTCTACAAGTGAAGTTCTTGAAGGATACGGAGTTCTTGCTTCCGGAAATGCAATGGAGCTTGCTCTTGAAGCCTGGGTTTGTGCTGCCCTTAACCGCCATGTTGCCCACATGACTCCTGATACTTACTGGAATGATGCTTCTTACTATTATAATGCAGGTCCATGTAACTACTTTGCAAAGTTCTGGCATGATCATTCAGAAAGGGGAGGTCTTGCTTACGGCTTCTGCTATGATGATGTAAATGATCAGAGTGCTACAACTTATACAGGTAATGTTCGTGGTGTAGTTGTAAGGCTTGGTTTTTAAGATTTGTACTTAAGGTAAAAAAAATCCTGACCGCCGGAGTCTGGCAGTCAGGAATCATTCTTGTTTTTATATAAGCAGGTAAAAGGAGACAGGAGGCGTCCAGACTTTTGCCTGCTTTTTTTTTCAGCTATGTTCCGGGGTGGCGAAGTAAATCGTAAAAGCACATGCGGTGTTTTTCGATAAAGGGTTTTCATTCCATTAACAATGGAAAGCTTCTGTCCGGGCCTGCCTAAAGAATGCAGCTATTTAAAAAACTGCATAAAAACTCCGGCTTAGATGGCGCCGGATTTTTTATGCGACAAGTTTACTTCGTAAACTTGCTTATATACTGTTCGCTCTCGCGAACGACAAAATTAAAATCTCAGAAGTTGAAACTTGCCTGGAAGGGTAAGTAAAACTTGGGTTATGTAATTAAAAAAGAACTGCATAAAAGTCATGGCTGAATGGCGCCATGCCTTTTATGCGACAAGTTTACTTCGTAAACTTGCTTATATACTGTTCGCTCTCGCGAACGGCAAAATTAAAATCTCAGAAGTTGAAACTTGCCAGAAAAGGGTAAGTAAAACCTTGGTTACGTAATTAGGAAAGAACTGCATAAAGAATGCGTTGCAGATGGCATCGCCTTCTTTATGCGCCAAGTTTACTGGCGTAAACTTGCTTATTAACTGTTCGCTCTCGCGAACGGCAAAATTAAAATCTCAGAAGTTGAAACTTCTGAGATTTTAATTTTTAGAAGAACATTTCTATTCCTATAGGCATGTAGATTTTGTTGCTTGAGGATTCGTATGAGAGGTTGCATAAGCCTGCTACACAGCCGTCCATTGTTGCTTTTGTATAACGGTCTGCGATTCCTACGAAGAGGTAGTTGTTTGCGCCGAAGGTTTTCTTTACGTAGATTTCTGCACCTGCGTTGTGCTGGCGGAGTTCAAGGTCTGAGAATGTGCTGTCTTCTCCGTCTGCTTTTGTGATGTTGTAGTTGCCTGAGATTCCTACAAAGAGGTCCTGGCTGCCGAATGGGTTGATGCAGATTTCTGCGAGGGCGTCAATTCCGGCCATAAGGATGTCTGCACCCTTTCCTTTTTCGAGAGTTACGATTCCGCCTGGTGTGTACTGGGCAAGGTTAGATGTTCCCTGTCCTCCCCAGATGTGGCCCTTGTAAAGGATAAAGCCTTTTTCGATAACACCCATTGTTCCAAGGCATGAGTACCAGTTGTAGAAGGTTTCCGGGTCATATTCACGAAGTTCGTCTCTTGTAACGAGCGGGAGCTTGAATCCTAATTCAATAAGGCTGGCGTTAGGTGTTTTTTCAAGGTCTACGTCGCTGAGTCCGTTTGCACCGCCCATAAAGCCAAGGTAATCAATACCGAATTCAAGGCGGCCGTAGTAGTCGTTCATGTCATAGCCTGCAGAACGTGCTGATTCAAATTTGCTTTCTGCATAGCGGTAGTTGTCTGCGCTGATGGAGTCACCCCAGTACTGGGCTTTAAGCTGAACTACACCAGGAATTGTATAGCCGATTCCTGCCTGTGCTGTACGGAGGGCGTCATAAAGAGGCATGTCTCCGTCACGGTCAGCATCTGCACATGAAACTCCCAGAGTTCCGGAAAGGTCAATTGAAGCTGCTGCATAGGCACCTTCAAGAACTGTGTCTGCCATACCTGTTGCAGAAACAAAAAGTCCTGTTGTAGGCCAGAATTCAGAGAAAATATCATCTTCTGATTTTACGTCTGAAGATTCCCTCTGTCCAAAGTCGCCGATTGAACCGCGGAGGTAGTTTTCCCTCATTTTACCAAAGGCAATTTTTCCTGTAATGGCAAGAGGTTCAATGTCTCCCTGAGCCCAGATTTTTGCCTGGTCACCAATGGCAACTGCATATTTTCCGTCTTCGTTATAGTTTACGTCGTCTTCGCTTTCTGTAGAGTCATAGAGCTTGTGTACAAAAAGGGCGTGTCCGTCTGCATCAAGGTTAAAGTCAAAACCAAAGTGATTTTCCGGAGTGCGGCCGATAATCCAGAATCCTACACGACTTCCGTAAGACCAGTCAGGATCAAGGGAAGCGTAGTTTTTTGATGTTGATTCATCTGTTTCCATTGCCTTGAGCATTGCTATAGCTGCTTTTGCCTGATAAGCCTGAGTGAGTACAGCTGCAGCTTCTGCCTGATAGGCTGCCTGTGCGGAAGAATCAATTGTTCCTGTTGCTACAGCCTGTGCTGCCTGAGCTGCACTGACTGTTGAAATTACGTCTGCAATATAGCCTTCATCACTGGAAGTCAGTGAACCTCCCAATGCTGTATAAGCTGATTCTGCATCAGTTACACCGGCAAGAGCCTGCTGTCCCAGTGCTGTTGCATCTGCGGTAATCTTTGTATCTACCTCTGAGTGGCCGATGTTAAAGGTTGAGCGTCCCCAGGCTCCAAAAGAGATGTCTCCGGCTCCTGTTCTAAGGGTTGTAGAGTAGTTGTCCTGGGCTGCTGCTGTAAGTCCTGCAAGGGCAAGGGCTGTTGCTGCGGCTAAGATTTTTTTCATAAAGTCCTCCTTCTGCAAAGCAGAAAAATTGTTAAGTTTTCTTTATTTTGGAAACCAAGAAACTTAATTTAGTTTTTCAGTTTCCTAGAGTATATAATGGCTCCGTAAATCCTGCAACTTATTTTTTTGAAAATTCCCTTTAAATTCAGTCTTAAATCTCAATAAGGAGACAAATTCAAGTAAAAACTGTATATTTAAGTCATGGATAGTATTCAGAAATTCACTTCAGATATTGAAAAAATAAAGAAATTCAACCGTGCTCAGGGTGGCCGCTATAATGGTGAGAAAGTTTGTCAGGAAGCTGCAGAACTTCTTGCCCGTTCAAATCCTTCTATTAAAGAGCTTGCCATGGCAGCAGGGGATTACTGGATGCAGACATACATTCTTTCTTCTCCTGACCTTGAAAATGAGCCTTCCGGGGCAAATATAGATAAGCTGGCAGCAATTCATGCCCTTTTACAGGGAGATGACCAGACTGATGCTCTTGAAGAAGGTGACTGGAAGGAGCTTTGTTCTATAGTAAATGCAGAAGCTGAGGATCTTCCTATGGATCTTCTTAATGAACTTATGTCTATTTTTCTTGACCACCAGGCCTTTTAATCCGGGCAGACTATATGTGTGAATCATTATACAGGGAATGCCGCCAGTGTCCCCGTAAGTGCGGCAGTGACAGAACTAAAAACAAGGGCTTTTGTACCCAGGATTCAGGGCTGGTAATTGCATCAGCCTGCCTTCATTTTGGGGAAGAACCCCTGATTACCGTGCATGGTGGCAGCGGAACCATATTTTTAACAGGCTGTACCTTAAAGTGCTCTTTCTGTCAGAACTATCAGATCAGTCAGCAGGGAATGGGAGCTAAGGCAGACAGGGATACTTTTGTAAAAATGTGCCTTAAACTGCAGGAAAAGGGGGCAGAAAATATAAACCTTGTAACTCCCAGCCATCATATTCCACTTCTTGCTGAATATATTGCAGAAGCAAAGAGCCGGGGTGTAAGCATTCCCTTTGCCTGGAATTCCAGTGCCTATGAATCAGAAGAAATGCTGGATCTGGTAAAGGGGCTGGTGGATATATACCTGCCTGACTTAAAGACCTTAAATCCTATTATGAGCCGGGAACTTTTTGCTGCAGAAAATTATCCTCAGGCTGCAAAGAGGGCAATAAGAAAAATGATGGAAAATGCCCCCCTTAATATAGTAGAAAAAGAAAAAAATGGCGAAGTAAAGGAAAAAATGCTTTCCGGCGTAATCATACGGCACCTTGTTCTCCCTGGAAGAATGGATGACAGCCGTATGGTTTTAGACTGGCTGAAGGGCCATGCTGACGGTAAAGCCTGTATTTCCTTGATGAATCAGTATACTCCTGTTCCTTTTACCGGGCCTGAAGATGAACTTACAAGGCGTAAAAAATCACTGGAAGCTTTTTCTAACCGTCTGGTTAGTAAGGAAGAAGATAAAACCATTCAGCAGTGGATAGACAGCTATGAGTTTGAATATCTTTTTTATCAGGAATTAAGTGACGATACTTCATGGCTGCCTGACTTTAACAGAACCCAGCCTTTTTCCAATGCCCTGGCAAAACCTGTATGGCACTGGCGGGATGGCTTTATTGACTAAGGATAGAAGAGGGATAAGGCTGAACGGCACTTTATAAACAGTAAAAAACTTGTTACAATAAAGTGATTATTTGAATTTCATTTAAAATGAGAGGGTTATATGAAGGCTATCATTACTGTAGTCGGCGGAGACAAAGTTGGAATTATTGCAAAGGTGTCTGCATTTCTTGCAGCTCATTCAATTAATATTGTAGACATTACACAGACAATCCTCAGCGGTAACTTTGTAATGATGATGATGACAGATTTTGAAAAAGCTGATCTTGATCTTGATTCTGCCCGCAAGGCTCTTTGTGAAGACTGCAAGTCTCTTGGTGTAGAAATCAACGTGCTGAATGAAAAAGTATTCAGCGAGATGCACAGAATATAATCTGCTGACTCAGGGCTTATGGCAAAAAAATCAAGGCTTCGTTTTAAATATGATTCTCCGGTAGTTTCTACCTTCGTCATAATTTGTACTCTGCTTTTTCTTGCAGATATTTTTATTGCAAAGGGAAAGTTAATTTCTTCTTTTTTAACCTGTCCTGGAACAAAAGAAAGCGGAGGACTCGCTGCCTTTAATTTTAAAAAGGCTTTTGATTACGTAAAGATTTTTACTCATATTTTTGGCAATTCAGGCTGGGAAACTTTGTTTGTAAATTTTGCCTTTATACTTGTTTCCGGTCCTGTTTATGAAGAAAAATATGGTTCAGTTTACATTCTTATAATGTGTCTTGCTTCCGGTATAATTTCCGGGGTCCTTAACGCATGTATGTCTCCTTTTGCTTCTACAGGGGCTGCTTCAATTGTCTTTACCATGATTTTTCTTTCCATGATTACAGCCTTTTCCAAAAAGACTTTTTCTCTTTCTTCACTTTTAATACTTTTACTTTACATTGGTTATGAGTTTTACTGTGTCATTAATATTTCTGCAGCTGACGGTGTAAAGATGAATGCTCTTCTTCTTGTTCCTGTACTGGCAGATCTTATTGCCGGTATTTGCGGAAGCCTTTTTGGATTTATGGCCAGTCCTAAAAAGAAAAGTCCTTCAAGTGCAAAAACTATTTTACAGGAAAAAGAAAAGTATCCGTCTTCATCATATTCTTCTGATGAGACTGTGGTGGGAACATTAAACTAGGGACAGAGATCCGGGAGATTATTGAATGGCAAAATCAAAATTACAGGTTAAGAGGTTTGGTATTCTTACCAGCGGAGGTGATGCTCCCGGTCTTAATGCTGCAATAAGGGCTGTCTGTCGTACTGCAAAAATTCAGTATGGAATGGATGCTGTAGGGATACGTAATGGTTACAGGGGTCTTATTAACGGAGACATGTATGACATTACATCTGAATCTCTTGTAGGTCTTCTTACTGAAGGGGGAACCATTTTAGGTACTTCCAGGGAAAAGCCTTTTAAAAATCCTCAGCCTGATTCAAAGGGAAGGCTTCCTGTTGACCGCATTAAAGAAAACTATAAAAAACATAAGCTTGATGCTCTTGTCTGCATTGGTGGAAACGGAACAAATACAACTGCCAGTCTTCTTGCAGAAGAGGGACTTAACGTAATCGGACTTCCTAAAACAATAGACAATGATATCGTAAAGACAGACATGACTTTTGGTTTTCATACAGCCATGGATGTTGCCACAGATGCTATAGACAGAATTCATACAACTGCCCATTCCCATTCCCGCATTATGGTTGTAGAGGTTATGGGCCATAAGGCAGGATGGCTTGGACTTTATTCCGGAATTGCAGGAGGAGGAGATGTAATTCTTATTCCTGAGATTCCTTATGACATAAACTGTGTTGCTCAGAGAATTATGGAGCGTAAAAAGGCAGGTAAGGATTTTTCCATTGTAGTAGTTGCTGAAGGTGCCAAGAATAAAGAAGAGGCACTGATGGATAAAAAGAAGTTTAAGAAAGCCAGGGCTGAGATGCCTTATTCAATAGGATACAGGGTTGCCCATGAACTTGAAGAAGCTACTTCCCTTGAGTCCAGGGTTACTGTTCTTGGATATCTTCAGAGGGGTGGAACTCCTTCTCCATACGACAGGCTTCTTGCTACTCAGTATGGTACTGCTGCTGCTCACTTTCTTGCCAGGGGAGACTTTGGAAAACTTGTAGCATTGCAGGATTCAAAAATTACAGGTGTACCTCTTTATGAGATTGCCGGAAAAGTAAAAAATATACCGCTGGATCATCCTATGGTTGAAACAGCCAGAGAACTGGGGACTTGTCTTGGGGACTGAATTCAACTGTCACTTCTGTGATGTATGTAATGGAAGGGGCTGCGTTGGACAGATGCCGGGTATGGGTGGTCCTAACGACAGCAGGAATTTTATTTTAAATTGTGACGCATGGAAAAAAATCGGCAGGGGTCCCTTTGAGGCCAGGACTATAGATATTCGTCTTGCTCCTATGACTGGTGCCGTGGAAAATGTGGGCTACTTTGACGAAAGACAGTTTTACTTTGATCTTGTTGGTGAATGTGTAAAGGCTGATATAAAAGTTACTATTGGAGATGGTACTCCTGACTTTAAACTTTTCTGGGGAATCGAAGCCGTAGAGTTTTACAAAAAAGAAAATCCACTTTTAAAAGCCGGTGTTTTTATTAAACCTTATCCTGATAAAAAAATGATGGAACGTTATGAAAGGGCAGAGGGTATAATGGAATTTGGCGGAATTGATATCGACAGCTATAACATTATTACCATGCGCAATCTTGTTCATCTTGAAAAAAAATCTGCAGCAGATCTTATGGAAATAAAATCTTTTCTTTCTAAAAAGGGAATTCCTTTTGCCGTTAAGGGTGTGTTTAACAAAGAAGATATAGAAGTAATGGAAGAAGTAAAGCCGGATATTATTGCTGTTTCCAATCATGGAGGCAGGGTAGATGTAAGGGCCGGCAGTACTGCAGAATTTCTTAAGGAAAATTTTTTACGCTTAAAGAAGTGCTGCTCTGCTTTATGGATTGATGGTGGAATACGCAGCTTAAAGGATATAGAAACTGCATCAACTTACGGGGCTGATGGTGTTATGATGGGCCGGCCTTTTGCAACTGCTTTGTGTCAGAAAAAACCTTTTTCTCAAGTTTTAAAATAGAGGTGGTGTCTATGGCTCAGGTTAATGAAGAAAAAAAATATGTGCTGGCTCTGGATCAGGGAACAACATCTTCAAGAGCCATTCTTTTTAATCATAACGGAAAGAAGGTGTCTTCCAGTCAGCTGGAGATAAAACTTTACTTTCCAAAAAGCGGCTGGGTGGAGCAGGATGCCCGTGAACTTTTTTTATCCCAGCTTACAGTAATGCAGGAATGTGTCCGTCAGTCAAAGGCTGAGGCTTATGAAATTGCCTGTATAGGTATTGCAAATCAGAGGGAGACAGTAATTCTCTGGGATAAGGAAAGCGGAGAAGCTGTTTACCATGCCATTGTCTGGCAGTGCCGCCGAACAGCTAAAATGGTAGAAGAGCTTGTAAGTCAGGGAAAGAGTGAGCTTATCAGAAAAAAGACAGGCCTTATTCCTGATGCATATTTTTCTGCGACAAAAATAAAATGGCTTCTTGATAATGTAGAAGGCTTAAGACAGAAGGCAGAAGAAGGCCGTATTCTTGCAGGTACAGTGGACAGCTGGCTTATATGGAAGCTTACCGGCGGAAAGGTTCATGTTACTGACTGTACTAATGCCAGCCGCACCATGCTTTATAACATTCACGAAAAATGCTGGGATAAGGAACTGCTGGAGCTTTTTAATATTCCTGAAAATATTCTTCCTCAGGTAAAGGATTCATCCTGTGTGTATGGCCTTACTGATAAAAATGTCTGTGGTTTTGAAATTCCACTTGCTTCCTGTATTGGAGATCAGCAGGCTGCTTTATTTGGTCAGGCTTGTTTTGAAGAGGGAAGTGTAAAGACAACTTTTGGTACGGGATGTTTTATGCTTATGAATACAGGCAGCATTCCAATTGATTCAAAAAACAATTTGCTAACAACTATAGCAATCGGTATAAACGGAAAAACTGAATATGCTCTTGAAGGGAGTGTGTTCATGGGGGGAGCTGTAATTAAATGGCTCAGGGACCAGCTTGGCATTATCCGCTCTGCCAGGGAATGTGATATTCTTGCAGAAAGTGTTGCTGATACTGAAGGGGTGGTAATGGTTCCGGCTTTTACAGGTTTAGGTTCTCCCTACTGGGATCCTTATGCAAGGGGAATGCTTATCGGTCTTACCAGAGGTTCTTCAAAGGCTCATATTTGCCGTGCTGCTCTTGAAGGAATTGCCTGTCAGGTTAAGGATGTGGTAAAAGCCATGAAGGAAGATTATTCCGGAAAGCTTACTGAAGTTAAGGTAGACGGGGGAGCCTGTGTCAGTGACGTCATGATGCAGTTTCTTGCTGATATTCTTGATGTAAGTGTATTCAGGCCTAAAAATGTAGAGACAACTGCTTTAGGTGCTGCCTATTGTGCAGGTCTTGCAGTGGGATTCTGGAAAAGCCGTGAAGAGATTGTAAATAATTGGCAGATTGATAAAATATTTACTAGTGCCATGACAGCAGAAAGAAGGGATAAACTCTATAGCCGATGGATGCATGCTGTGGAACGCAGCCGTGACTGGGCTCAACAGTCAGACAATTAAATTTTTTTTAGAGGTTTTAAAATGGAAAACAGTGTTAATCAGAGTGTCAATTACAAGATTGCAATGACAGGTGTTCTGGGAGCTTTAAGTGTAGTACTTTCTGTTACTCCTCTCGGCTACATTCAGATCCCTTTTATTTCTATTACTGTAATGCATATTCCTGCAATTCTTGCTGCCGTTCTTGCCGGTCTTGTTCCTGGTATGTGTGTAGGACTTATCTTTGGTGTTACAAGTCTTGTGCGTACAGTTATTGCCGGAGGTGGAGTTAATCCTTTCTTCCTTAATCCAATGGTAAGTATTCTTCCACGTATTCTTTTTCCTGCAGCTGCCTGGGCTGCCTATACTTTACTGACAAAGGTTGCAAGTATGCCAAGAACATTAGGTGCTTCAATTGCTGCTGCTGTGGGAACTCTTTTTAATACCCTTCTTGTAATGGGTGCAATTTATATTTTCTACGGAAATACTCTTGTTAAGGGAATGGCAGAAACATTCATCAAGTTTGGTTTTAATTTTGAAATTACAGGCCTTAAGGGTTACTTTGCAGTTATTGCAGTTATGGAACTTACAAATGGTCTCTGGGAAATTGCCGGAGCTGTAATTATTACTACTGCTGTAATGGGTGCAATGTTTGTTTCTTCTAAAGCAAAATCAAGACTTTCTCAGTATGAAGAGGAAGAAGAGGAAGATAAGAAAATTATTGATGAAATAAAAAATCCTTCTTCAACTTCTGATGTAGAAAAAATTGAAGAATAATACAGAAGAATAAATCCAGTAATAAATCCATTCAGGGAGAACTGAAATAAGATGAATATAATGATTGTTGGCGCCGGCTTTACAGGCATTCAGCTTGCACGGCGTCTTATCAATGAAAAAAATACTGTTACTTTAATTGATAATGACGCTGATGTAGTTAGTCATGCAAGTAACCGCCTGGACTGTTCAGTTTACGAAGCAGACGGCAACAATCTTGAAAATCTTGAAGAGCTGGGGCTTTCTAAAATAGATGCCCTGGTTACCGTAACATCCAGTGATGAAATCAATATGATTACCTGTTCACTGGTTGATGCGGTTTACCCTGATATTTTAAAAATAGCCAGGGTTCGTAACTATGCTTATTATGTAAATAAAAATTCTGCTACTGAACATCATGCAGAAACTTTTACAGGTAAGCACCGTCCTCTTTACGGAATTGATTTTATGATTCACCCGGACGTAGAAGCTGCTCAGGCAATTGTCAGTGCAGTAGAACATGGTGCGGTTAGTGATGTTGTTTCTTTTGGTAAAGATGATGAGTTTGAACTTACAGCCATTGAGATAGGTAAGGGAAGTTCCCTTGACGGAATGGCTTTAAAAAATATCCGCAATATTACAGAAAAAAAAGTTATTGTTGTTTATGTAGAAAAAGATGACGAAGCATCCCTGCCTGCCGGTGATACAGTTCTTCATGCCGGTGACAGAATCGGTGTTTTAAGTGCCAGGGAAGATGTTAAGAGTGTTCTTGCAATCTGTGGTACAAAAGTTGAAGCCCTTAAAAAAATTGCCCTTGTAGGTGCCGGTCGTATTGGTACTATTGTTGCTGATCATATTATTCAGAAGGGAAAAAATAATATCTTTAAAAAAATTCTGGGAGGAGTAAGAAAACTTTCTCAGGATTTTGTAATCATTGACAGTGACAAAGAAGCCTGTAAAGCTGCAAGTGAACGCTATCCTGATGCAAAGGTATTCTGTGGTGATGCTACAGATGAAAGCTTTATTCAGGAAGAACAGATAGATAAATTTAATCTTGTAATTTCTGCTACCCATAACCATGAAATGAATATGGTTATTTGTGCTTACCTTGAAAGTCTGGGTGTAGAAAAAACTATTGCCCTGGTTTCTCATTCAGCATTTATTCCAATTACAAGAAAGCTGGGTGTAGAAGTTGCTGTGCCATTACGTGACACTGTAGTAGATTCCATTATGAGTCATCTCAGGGGAAAAAGCGTAACAGGTATTCATACTGTAAGTAACGGAAATCTTGAAATCGTAGAATGTGACCTTAATGCAAGAAGCTCCATTAACGGAAAGACCCTTAAGGAGATTGCAGCTCCTGGTGAATATCTTATGCTTCTTGTAAAGAAGGGCGGCAGTGAAAATTATCAGCTTCCACATGGAGATACTGTATTTTCTTCCGGAGATCATCTTGTAATTGCTGTTAAGTCAGGCAATAAAAGAATTCTTGAAAAGTTCAGCGGAGATTAATACATGACTTTTACCGTAATAAGAATCATTTTTATAATTCTGGGAATTGTTGGACTTACCTTTATTCTTCCTGCAGGAACAGCAGCTTTTCTTGGTGAATATTCAGTTCTGCCGGCTTTTCTGATTCCTATGGCTGTAAGTCTTATTCTTGCAGTTGTTTTTATGGCTGCCGGTCGTGCTAAAAAAACTTATCTTAGTACAAGGGCAGGTTTTGTTGTTGTAGCCCTGTCATGGATTTGTGTAAGTTTTTTTGGTGCCCTGCCTTTTTTTATCAGTGGTGCAATTCCTGATTTTACAGATGCTTTTTTTGAAAGTGCCAGTGGTTTTACTACAACCGGTGCTACGATTCTGGATAATATTGAAGGACTTCCACGGAGCATAAACTTGTGGAGGTGTCAGACCCACTGGCTGGGTGGTATGGGAATTGTTGCCCTTACAGTTGCCCTTCTTCCTATTCTTGGAGTAGGAGGATTTCAGCTTATTAAGTCAGAAACCACAGGTCCGGAAAAAGGAAAGTTTACTTCCAAGATTTCTGATACTGCAAAAGTGCTCTGGTTTATTTATTTTGGTATGACTCTTTTAGAGTTTGCCCTTCTTAAACTTGCAGGAATGAATTTTATGGATGCCTTAAGTCATGCCTTTGCAACTTTAGGTACCGGAGGTTTTTCTACAAAAAATGCAAGCGTGGGTTCTTTTGGAAGTTTAAGGATAGAAGTTATCTGTTCCGTATTTATGTTTTTAAGCAGCCTTAACTTTACCCTTTATTATTACGGTTTTACAGGCAAGCTTTCTGAATTAAAAAATAATACTGAACTTAAAGTTTTTGTATCCCTTTGTATTGGTGCAATTCTTATTGTAACTCTTGTAGAGATAAGGGATTACGGTTCTTTTTTTACTTCTTTAAGGTACTCAAGTTTTCAGACCCTTTCACTTATTTCTACTACAGGTTTTTCTACTACTGACTTTACTTTATGGCAGCCTGCAGCTCAGGTGGTTTTACTGGCCCTCTTTTTTATTGGAGGCTGTTCCGGTTCAACTGCCGGTGGTATAAAGGCTATCCGCTGGGTTGTTCTTTTTAAACAGCTTAAAAATGAAATACTTAAAATGCTTCATCCTCATGGTATCTTTACCATCAGGATTAATAAAAGGGCAGGACGAAAGGACGTAGTATTTTCTGTTGCAGCTTTCTTTATGTGCTTTGCCCTGATTATTGGAGCTACAACTTTCTTTGGTTCACTTTTTGGTCTGGATGTTTATTCTGCTTTTACAGGAGCCCTTTCCATGGCAGGTAATATTGGACCAGGCTTTGGTGCACTGGGACCTTCAAGTTCCTTTTCTTTTTTACATTCTGCAGTAAAGTGGTGGTATTCATTTGTAATGATTGCCGGCCGTCTTGAATTTTTTACACTGATGATATTCTTTGCTCCGGCTTTCTGGAAGCGTTAATCTTTAGTAAAAAAAAAGTCTCCTGAGTTTTTAAGCTCAGGAGACTTACAGAAAAAATTACATTACTACATTTACATTAATTTCTTTAATTAATCCGCTTCTGTTAAAGAGGAGTCTTGTATCTTTATCAGAAAGCTGACTGTCGGAAAGCTGATTTTCTTTTCCGTCTGAATATGTAATCTTAACTGCTGCTTTGTCAGAAAGATGGTAGTTAATCTTTACGCCGCACCAGGTAAAGCTTAATGTTCCGTCTTCAAAGAATTCTTCTTTTTTAAGAATCTGAGGTTTAAAGCTAACTTTTCCATCCTGTAAGTAAACTCCCAGTTCTCCCCATCTTGTAAGAACTTCTTCCTTTACCTGACCTGTCATGCCAGGCTGTCTTGCTCCATGGAGGTAAGGGGTATGACTGTATGGATCAGAAGGGAAGGCTCCGTAGAGTTCCGGGCTTTTGTTAAAGCTTAATCCCTTCCTGATTTCGTAGTAGGCCTCAGTGAGGGCTGCTGCATTTTTATCACCGCTATCATAGGCTTTAAGGGCTGCTTCCTGAACTGCAAGAAGAAGTTTTGAAACCATGTGCCAGTAAATGCTTCCCAGACCTTCGTAGGCATAGAAGGTTCCTGAACGGCCGGTAAAGTTCTGGTGATTGAATTTCTTTTCGTAAAGATTAAGGAGTGCTGCCTTTTCCTCTGCACTTGCACGATTGTGAGCCGGGAGGGCATTAAGGGCATCTTCCATAAGGCGGGCATTATGGAATTGAGAATTAAAGTGCCAGATTCCGTTAAGGTCTTTTTCCATAAAGTCACCTGGATTTTTTTCAATAAAGTTTCTAAATCCGGCAATTTCTTTTTCTTCAATATTGTTTTTATCCAGGAAGTCAGGAAGATTGTTGTTAGGATAAAGAATGTATGACATCTGATGCTCTTCGTAGAGAGGAGACTTCTTTAAGGCTTTAAGAAGTTCCAGTGTCTCAGCGGAAGAAAGGAGTTCAGAAGAAAGTACTGCTACCTGACCTTCAAGCATTTCCTGAAGATAAACAATTGTCATTTCTGAATCACTAATCTTCATTGTGTTATAGGCGTGATAAAGTCCGTCTGAGCGGCGGTTGGCTTTAATACTTGCCTTTACCATTTTCTGGAATGCCTTAAGGGTGCCAATAATTTCTTCTTTTGAAATTTCTGTAAAGCCCTGTTTGTATCCTTCCTGGTAGAAATTATTTCTTTCTGCTTCAAAGATAATTCCTGCCCTGTCAGTAAATTCTTTTCTTGCCCTGCTGTCTTTTACTGCCTTTTCTGTATCGCTGCTGCTGTAAAGCTGATAAAGGTCAGTAAAGCATTTGTATTCTGTCTGAGGAAGGCTAAAGTTTTTAATCTGAGTTTTTTCATACATGGTAATAAGGAATGAAAGCATTCTGTTTAAGTAACAGAGGGTTACTACAGAAAGTCCGTATCCTGCAAGAGCGTTGTTGGCATCGTTCCACTCAGGGCGCTGGGTGTTCATCCAGATACCGCCTCCAGGAACAAGGTTTGCTGTTTTTGCAATTACAATCTGAAGTATTTTTGCTGTAAGGCTTACAAGAGAAACTTCACCGTTAAGGCTTCTGATAAGTTTTGCATCTGTTCCGTAAGTGCGGCTTTCTTTTATAAGACGGTCGCTGAGATCTTTTTTAAAGTTGATGGAAGATCTTGGATCAGCACAGATTTCCTTATAGCTTTTAAGATGATAAGGCATGTTGGCGCTGGAGTAAATTGATTCATCAAGGGAAGAAAGAAGGGATGTACTGTCTGTTTTTTCCCAGAGTTCCAGAAGTTTTTCAAAGTAAATTACCTGGTGATCTCCCCAGTAGCCAAACTGAGCCCATGGGTTTTCCGGATCAGGGCATTCCCAGTCAATACCGTCTCTTGAGATTCTGTAAGGGTTAAAGCCTTCTGCTGTCATGGCATTAAGGAATTTTGCACACATATTTTTAATGTAAGCAGGATAACTCATTGCCAGTGCTTCCCAGTTCTGGAAGATATCACGCCAGTTTCCTTCGTAGTTAAGGATAGGATTTCCTTTGTCGTCGTTAAGTTTAATGTTAAAGCGGTTCCATGGACGGCTTGGGTCTCCATGTCTGCGGCTAAAGATTAAAGGCATGTATTCAAGGTAAAGTCTGCACAATTGAGGATTTTTTGCTGCAGTAATTTTTTCAAGGATTACTTCTTTGTTTACAGAATACTTGTCCTTAATATCTTCAAGGGCTTTTTCTGCAGAAGAAAGTTCTCCCTGATTTCTTCCTGCAATAAATTTAAGAAGATCAGGTACATTTATTTTTCCTGAGTCTGCAAAGAAACCACCTCTCATTATGTTAAACATTACATTAGCCTGGTGATGAACACAGGTCATGGTGCTGGCAGTTTGCTGCATACCGTCAGCTTCTCCAATATAGGTATCCATAAGGCTGTCTGTTTCCTGAATGTCTTTTTCCAGGGCTGCGGTGATATTTTTTCTGTCTTCAAGTTCTTTTCTTAATGAGGCAATTTTAGAAGCGGTAAGGAAGGTGTCAAAAACCTGATACCATTTTTCTTCTGAACCAGCTTCTGCATTAATTTCTTTTGCGATAAAGAAAGAAGGGCGGATACCTTTAAGGCAGCTTTCTTTTTTAAGGGCAGAAATGTTTCCTTCTTCTTCATAGAATGAATCGTAGTCCTGGGGATTAAGGTAAACATTTTCTTTTTGAGAAAACCAGGATACGTTTGCAATAAGGTTTTCACTTGGTTCAGCCTTGTCAGTTAAAACTGAAGAAAGGGTGAACATGGCAAGATTTGTTTTTGTATCCAGGTCTGTTTTTTTGTAGGCATCAAGAAGAACACTGCTTCCCCCCTGAAGGGAGCTGTCAATGCTGGCAGGAAGAATGTTTCTGCAGCCATCAAGAATTGTAAGCTGTAATTTTTTATCACTGATATTTTTAATGACACTGCTTCTTACAAGGCCGTATCTTGCAGAAGAAGTCCAGCCGTAACGGAAGGAAAGTCCCAGGTCACTGTTGATTTCTTCAAACCATACTTTTGTTCCGCTGGCATTTTTATAAATATTTCTTGTAATCGAAGGATTACTGCGGTCCCTGTAGCCTTCATTGGAAAGAAGGTTTTCAAAAGGTTCCCACAGGTGAACGTTAGCGCCATCTTTAACTGCTATAATAGTGGCAGGTCCGGTAACATTTTTTCCATCGCTTACCTTATCTGCTGTATAGTAAGGGAAAAGTGCGTGATCACAGTCACGTCTTCCTGCTGTTATTCCGCCTTTAGACCAGCAGAAATTCCATACATCGCAGGAACTTGTAATGGTCATGAAAAAATCTTCCATGCAGTCATAGTTTTGAATTTTATAAAACTGCTGTCCGTCAAGATTTACAAAACTTCCCTTTACTTCTTTTTTCATATTTCATCTCCAGAAAATTATGATCATGCCATTTATTACGGCCCTGAATAGAAAATAAAATATGAATATGTAACTGTCAATTTTCATTTTGAGTAAAACCGAAAAAATGATACCAATCTGAAAACCTACTTCCTACCTTTATGCAACTTGCAGGCATATACTCAATGATGTAAAGAGGCTCAATATGGAAAAAGTACAAACTGAAGTAAAATTAAAATCACCTCTCAGAAAAAGAACTTTCTGGAAAAGGCTGCAGGATGAATCTTTCCTTCAGCTTATGGCCTGGGCGGGAATCATCTGGATGCTTATTTTTAATTACGCACCTATGTATGGTCTTCTGGTTGCATTTAAAGCCAGATATATGCCTACTACTCCATTGTTCAGCAGTGAATTCCTTAATCTGCCATGGGCAAAAAATTTTGGACTGGAACATTTTATTACTTTCTTTAAGGACGAGGAATTTAAGAACGTAATGATTAATACCCTTGGTATTAGTATTCTTAAACTTTGTATCTGTTTTCCTCTTCCTATTTTCTTTGCAATTCTTCTTAACGAAGTACGCAATCCAAAATTCAAGAAAAGTATTCAGACAATTTCTTATCTTCCTCACTTCCTTTCATGGGTAGTTCTTGGAGGAATCCTTACTAACTGGATGGATGCTCAGGGGCTCTTTAATCAGATTCTTATAAATATGGGTGTTATAAAAGAACCTGTATATTTTCTTGCAGAACCAAAATACTTCTGGGGTATCGTTGTAATTTCTGATTTATGGAAGGAACTTGGATGGTCTGCAATTATTTACCTCGCTGCAATTTCCGGTATTGATCAGGAAATGTATGAAGCGGCACAGGTAGATGGTGCAAGCCGTATCCGTCAGATTTTTTCCATTACACTTCCTTCAATCAAGGGCACTATTGTAATTATGTTTATTCTTGCAGTAGGTGGTCTTCTTAATTCCAACTTTGACCAGATATTCGTATTAAGGAATTCCCTTAATGACGTGCGCAGTAATGTAATTGATATTTATACATATAAAATCGGTCTTGGTACTATCGGACGTCTTTCTTATGCTTCGGCTGTTGGACTTTTCAAATCTGTAGTTGCATTTATTCTTCTCTTTATTGCAAACAATGTAACTAAGAAGTTAAACAATACATCTTTGTTCTAGTAGAGGGGGAATTAAAATGGGACAGTTAAAGAGAAAGACAATCGGTGATTACGTAATTAACGGCCTTATGGTGGTAATATGTTTTCTGGCCTTGTATCCGGTATGGTATACAATAATACTTTCGTTTAATGATGCACAGGATGCTGTTCAGGGGGGAATCTATTTTTTTCCAAGAAAGTTTTCCCTTGAAAGCTATAAGCAGGTATTTATGGATAATTCCATTGTGTCTGCTTTTATCGTTACGATTGCAAGAACTTTAATTGGAACTGTTGTCAGTGTGTTCTTTACGGCAATGGTAGCTTATGCCTTTTCTAAAAAACATATTATGGGTAACCGTATCTATATGATTTTTGGAACAATTACTATGTTCTTTGGCGGCGGACTTATTCCTACATTCATTCTTTTTAAGAATATTGGTTTGTATGACAACTTTTTGGTATACATCATTCCAAGTATGTTTAATTTTTACAACATGATTATCTTTATGTCATTCTTCCGTGAACTTCCTGCTGGTCTTGAAGAAAGTGCAAAGCTTGACGGTGCCAATGACCTTAAAATTTTTGTCAGGATTATCATTCCATTATCAATGCCTGTAATTGCAACAATTGCCCTTTTTAACGGTGTATGGCAGTGGAACGATTATTTTACAGGTGTTATCTATATTAATGATGCAAGCCTTCAGCCAATTCAGACTTATCTTTACAGACTTGTTGCTTCTGCCAGTGCTGCTACAAAAGCTGTTTCAGTTGCCGGTGGTGTAGGAGCAAGCGGCGGACAGATAAGTTCTCAGTCCCTTCGTCTTGCAACAATGGTAGTTACAACATTACCAATTGTTTGTGTATATCCATTCCTTCAGAGGTACTTTGTTAAAGGTATGCTGATTGGAAGTATTAAAGGTTAATTAAAGAAATAAATAGGAGGATTACCATATGAAAAGAATTTCAAGAGTTTTAATGGGATCAATCTGTTCTCTTCTTACAATGTCTGCACTTTTAACAGGCTGTAAGAAAGATGAATCAAAAGTTGTTGCCGGTGATGAAAATACACCAGGCTGGAGCATTCCAGAAAACGTAGATGTAAAAGTTAAGTTTGACTGGTACGTTAACTTCAGCTGGTTTGCACGTCACTGGGGTGATTCAAAAGTTTCTAAATACATTACGGAAAAAACTGGTGTAGATATTAACTTTATCGTACCTGCCGGTAATGAAGCAGAAAAGCTTAACACAATGATTGCCGGTGATGTTCTTCCTGATCTTATTACCCTTGGCTGGTATGAAGGACAGGTTCCACTTATGATTGATTCAGGTTACGTATGTGCTCTTGATGAACTTGCTGAACAGTATGATCCTTACTTCTTTAAAGCAGCTAATTCACAGAAGCTTAACTGGTACCGCCAGAAGGATGGACATGTTTATGGTTATCCTAATGCTTCATTTACACCAAGCGACTACGAAAAATATGCAGGTAAGCTTACATCCAATGAAACTTTCCTTGTAAGAAAAGATTTGTACGAAACTCTTGGCAGACCTGACATGACAACTCCTGAAGGATTCCTTAAGGCCCTCCGCAATGCAAAGAAAATGTTCCCTAATGTAAACGGTCAG
>NZ_JAILGZ010000001.1 GCF_024696245.1 Treponema sp. | reverse complement strand
GACTATCCAGTTGTAAGGTTTATATAATTTTGCATAAGTAATTTTTTCTGAAACTCCATCAGATTTATATTCCTTAAAGAAATATCTGTAAGTAACTTCACCATTTTTATTTATGCCTTCAAGTTCAGTAAGATAAGGTGTGTTTCCTTTTGCATCCATCGTAAAAGTAGACAAGTGAATTCCTTCTGATTCAGGAATATTTCCGTGAACCTGTCTTATAGCATAATCTTCTCCACCCTTAAAATTTTTTACTTCATTAATCCAAAGGTAAGCACCGTTGGCAAAATTAGATTCATGAACAACATCCCTGATAAAACTAAGTGTTGCTTCTTTAATTGATTCTTCAGTATAAGGGGTACCATTTTTTTCCATAGCGGCAGTCATATCCCTTCTGGTAAAGTCGATTACGTTAATAAAGTTTTCCACGGAAGTTTTCATTTCCCTTTCCTGGAAAGCAGTAAGATTTGTCCTTAATTTATATTCATCAAATTGCCGAACGCACAAAAATAAAGCTACAATTAAAACTATAATAATGGCCGGGATTATAAAGGCTGTGGCTTTTCTTGAAAACTTCTTCATTTCAGATACTTTCCTAAAATCATAATTGACTAATCCTCACCTTAATTCTATTGCAGAATTACTAAATTACAACTTAGATGAAAAAGAAAGATTATTACTTTTTTATGTATGAATAATTGTTACTCACCTGCAACAATCTGACCTGCAAGGACAAGGGCAATTCCTCCGGCAAGACTAAGGGCAACATAAAGAAGTGCCAGCCCCAGGTGTCCGCTTTTTATAAGTCCTTCGCTTTCTAATGCAAATGTAGAAAAAGTTGTAAAGCCTCCGCAAATACCAGTTTTTATAAAGAGTACAGTTTTAGGAGAGAGGGAAGATGTTTTTGATGCAAGAGCTGCTATTAATCCAATTACAAAACAGCCCAGCAAATTTATCAAAAGAGTTTTTACCGGAAAAGTAAAAGCTTCCTTCAATGGAATAAGTCCAATAAGATATCTGGCGCAGGCACCAAGTCCACCGCCTAATGTTACAATTAAACAATTCAGCATTTTATAACTTTCCTTTCTTTTACATTGGCAGAATTTTTTGACTTTTACAATACGTCCTTCCGCTGCAATATTCAAACCAGTAATCCTAAAAATTTATGAGCGAAAAGTGTTAAAAAAATATCGTTTTTTAGTGGAGCAGAATCTGGATAAAATAATATAATCCTTAAAGTTAGCTGTAGTTAACTAAAAGGAGTTTTTATGTTTAAAAGTATTTCTCCCTATCTCGGAAAAAACAAAAAGTTTACGGCACTGGCAACAATCCTTACATCTATAGGAATTATTGCCAGCGTTATCCCCTATTATTTTCTCTACCAGATTATTGTTCCACTGACCCAGCATCAGATTCCTTCGTTGAATTTTATTCTCAACAAAGTTATCTGGATTGCCTCATGTGAATTACTCTATGGAATTTCCTATTCCCTTGGTCTCGCTTTCTCCCACAAGAGTGCTTACGAGACTTTAAAGAACATTCGTATTTCACTTCAGTCCCGACTTGAAAAACAGCCTCTGGGAAATATTAAGGAATTAGGAACAGGGCAAATAAAAAAAGTTTTTACTGATGACATTGATCAGCTTGAACTTTTACTTGCTCATGCCATTCCGGAAGGAATAGCTAATCTTGCAATTCCACTTGTAGTTATTGCCGGTCTCTTTATCGTTGACTGGCGCCTTGCCCTTATCACTCTTGCTACATTACCAGTAGGAATCTTTGGAATGTCAATGATGATGAAAAGCGGTATGTCCAAAATGGGAGCCTATTACGATTCAGCAAAAAAAATGAACAATACCATAATTGAATACGTTAACGGAATGGAAGCCATAAAAGTATTTAACAAAGACGGAGATTCATTTAAACGCTTTGGTGATGCAGTAAGAAGTTACCGTGACTTTACCCTGGACTGGTACAAAGTCTGCTGGCCATGGATGGCACTTTACAATAGCGTACTTCCAAACTTTGCACTCTTTGTTCTGCCCTTTGGATTCATTATGCTCTTAAATGGAGCAGTTACTTTAAGTCAGCTTGTTTTAGTTTTATGCATGTCATTTTCTATTGGCCCTGCACTTTTAAAAGCCCTCAGCTTTGGCGGTAAGATTCCTCAATTGAATTATAAAATTGCTCAGCTTGAAAAGTTAATGAGTCATGCCCCTGTTAAAGAAACGAACAGAAATTTTGAAGGAAAAAATTACGACGTTGAATTTAAAGACGTATCTTTTACTTACAAAAAAATTGAAGGGGATGAAGAGAAAACAAAAGAAGTCCTTCACCGTGTAAGCCTTAAACTTGAACAGGGAACAAAAACAGCCCTCATTGGTGAATCAGGCAGCGGTAAATCAACCCTGGCAAAACTTCTCGTACATTTTTATGATCTTGATGCAGGAAGTATAAGTCTTGGAGGCCAGGACATTACTGACATGAGTCTTGAAGCATTAAACAATCAGATTTCTTACGTTGCCCAGGAACAGTTTTTATTTAACACCAGTCTCTACGAAAATATTTTAATCGGACGACCAGATGCCAGCAGGGAAGAAGTTTTAGATGCAGCGCACCGTGCCCAGTGTGATGAATTCCTTGAGCGCTTCCCAGAAGGAATAGATACAAAAGCCGGTGACAGTGGTAAGCAGCTTTCTGGAGGTGAACGCCAGCGAATATCCCTTGCAAGAGCTATCTTAAAAAATGCCCCTGTAATCGTACTTGATGAAGCCACTGCATTTATGGATCCGGAAAACGAAGAAAAAATGAATGCAGCACTATCCGAAATTATTAAAGATAAAACTGTAATAACAATTGCCCACCGTCTTTCTTCTATAAAAAATGCAGACAAGATTTGTATATTAAAAGAAGGAAAAATCCTTGCTCAGGGACAGCATGATGAACTTTTAAAAAGCTGTGCTGAATATCAGAAACTCTGGAATGCAAGCAGTCAGGCAGTCAACTGGAAAATTCAGAATACTAAAAAGGAGGCAGAATAATGAAAACAAAATCAATGCTTGGAATGATGCATCGTCTCGTTGAATTTTGCGGGATTTACAAAAAAAGAATCAGACTTTCCTACATAACAGGTTTCTTAAACGGAATATTTTTAAAAGCACCATTGATGATTAGTTTCTTCATGGTCACCTCTTTCATGAATAACGACATTACAAAAAAATCCTGTTACATCACATTTGGTATTCTTCTTGCCTGTGTTATATGTCAGATAATTTTACAGCAGGCATCCAATTACCTTCAGTCAGCTGCTGGCTTTATGGTTTTTGCAGACCGACGCATGGAACTTGGAGATCATTTTAGAAAACTTTCCATGGGTTACTTTACTGACGGCAACATTGGTAAAGTAAGTTCCGTACTTTCTACTGACATGAATTTTATTGAAGAAAACTGCATGACGGTTTTAGAGATGCTGGTAAGTTTTATTATCAGTCAGATTATGATGTGCGGCTTTATGTTCTATCTTGAATGGCGTCTTGGCCTCCTTGCCCTTGCCATCTGTCTTTTGTTTATTATCACCGGAAGACTTATGACAGGCATGACCCTCAGACATTCCGCACAAAAACAGGAATTCAGTCAGCGCCTTACTTCTGCCGTGCTTGAATTTGCAGAAGGAATTGGCATCATCAAAACCTTTAACCTTACAGGAAAAAAATCCAAAAGCCTTACTGATGAATTTGAAAACAGCTGCAGGGATTCCATCAGTTTTGAAATTGATTATTCACCATGGGCCTGTGCCTTAATACTCCTTTACGGACTGGGTTCTGCTCTTGTTTTATTTGCAGCAGGATTCTTTATGACTAAAGGGCAGATCTCTGCTGAATACATGATAGGAACAATCCTCTTTTTATTTGATACCTTCCAGGGGATTAAATCTTACTATTCTCAGATTGCCCGCCTTACAGTAACAGATTCCTGTCTGGACAGAATTGAAAGCGTAAGCCATGAAGAAGAAATCGATGACAGCGGTAAAGAGCTTCTCCCGTCAGCAGACAGCAGTGAATTAATTTCTGACAACCCTGTTCCGGAAATTTCTTTTGAAAACGTAAGCTTCTCATATGGTCAAAAAGAAGCTTTATCCGGTATAAACTTAAAGGCGTATAAAGGACAGATGATTGCCCTTGCAGGACAAAGTGGCGGAGGTAAATCTACAATTGCAAATCTCCTTGCCCGCTTCTGGGATATAAAAGACGGAAGTATCAAAATCCGTGGCAAAGACATAAGGGACATTCCTGTATCAGATCTTATGAACAATATCAGTATAGTTTTTCAGAGGGTATATCTTTTTCAGGATACAATCTTTAACAACATTGCCATGGGAAAAAGTAATGCAAGTCAGGACGAAGTTATAGAGGCTGCAAAAAAAGCCCGCTGTTATGATTTTATTATGAAACTTCCTCAGGGTTTTGATACAGTTATTGGTCAGGGTGGTACAGACTTAAGTGGAGGAGAAATGCAGAGAATATCCATTGCCCGCTGTCTGCTTAAAGATGCACCTATAGTAATTCTTGATGAAGCCACAGCAAGTGTTGATGCAGACAATGAACACTACATTCAGGAAGCAATCTCCCAACTGTGCCAGGGTAAGACACTCTTAGTAATTGCCCATCGTCTTAATACTATCCGCGATGCAGATAAAATCCTTGTAATAAAACAGGGCCGCATTATTGAATCTGGTACCCATCAGGAACTTATAAAGCTCAATGGTGAATACAAGATGATGAACGACAAGTTAAATAATGCATGAACCTAAAATGACAGGGAGTTTCATTAAACTACTGTTGTAGTTAATAAGCTCCCTGTTTCTTTTTTAAATCTTCTATAGCTTAAAACTTAATACTTAATAAGAATTTTTACAGGATTTCTTTTTTCCTCCGGCACTTCTGCCCTTACATCATAATCAAATTCTTCATAATCAGTAACAGAAAAACCTGTACGGCTGTCTTTTAAATCTTCATCTTTTTCCAAAAGCTGCCTGTGCATCTCCTTATCATATCTGCGCTCATACCATGCAGGAAAGTTTCCTTTTTTACCTGACCTGATAAAATCATAGCGAAGTAAATCATTAATAAGATTTTTATCCAGCATCTTGAGACCATCTGAATTATTTTCTGCCAGTGAATCAAGTTTTTCATTTATAAAATCATAAAAAAGCTGATACCAGTAAGCATCCTTTCTTGCCTGAGAAAAAGTTTTAACCCCTGCGGCATATTCATGAAGGTTACATAAAATTTCCCAGGGACTTGTTTTTCTAAAAATATAATTCATGGTAAATAAAAATATTCCCTTATTCCAGAAAGCATCTGTCAGAATTTCCATATCCTTTAAAAATGCCATATCAGAAAAACTTAAATAAGGAGTAGAAAAAGTTTCATAAACAGGGCTGTCCATCCACTTCCATCCGTGACTTCTTGCATAGTCTTCCATTACGGTACCATTCAATATTTTTAAAAAGCCAAGCTGTAATGCATCAGGTTTAAGTGCCATTACAAAATCATAACTGCTGCCAAAACTTTTAAGATCTTCGTAAGGAAGTCCGGCAATTAAATCTAGGTGCTGGTGAATTGTCCGGGGAATCTTTTTTATTTTTTCAGCCAGCACTTCAATATTTGTTGAACGGTTTATTGCAGCTACAGTTTTTTTATTTGCAGACTGAACTCCCATTTCAAACTGCATTACGCCTTCCGGAACCTTCTGCAAAAACTCCAGGGCTGCATCAGAAAGATATTCTGCTTCAATTTCAAAATGAAACATTGTCTTTCCGTTATGATGTTTTAAAATATAATCCCAGATACCCAGATAACGTTTTTCATCAAGGTTGTAAGTTCTGTCTACAAATTTTACAAGCTTTATATTGTGATCAAGAAAAATCTGCAATTCCTGACAGGTACGCTCGAGGCTTTTAAATCTAACCCGCTTATCTACAGAAGACAGACAATATGAGCATCCAAAAGGGCAACCCCTGCTTGATTCATAATAATAAATCTTATGATCGGGATCAGCCTGTCCACTTAAAATCTCCGGATAAGGAAAAGGAATGTCATCAAGATTTTGTATCAGTTCACGATTTCCAGAATACTCTGTATGTCCATTTTGATTTCTATAATACAGGCCCTTAACTTCATTTACATTTAAAAGAAACTCACCAGAGCCAGTCTGAGTTTTTTCTATCAAATCCACAAAAGTTAATTCACCTTCCCCGGCCATAATAAAATCCAGATCTTTAATAAGGGAAAGATATTTTTCTGCGCTATAAGAAAATTCAGGACCACCAGCTGCAAGAATACAGGCAGGTAAAAGTTTTTTAATTTCCGGCAGCAGCTTGCTTACATATTCAGCATTCCAGATATAAGTAGAAAATAAAATCCAGTCAGCATCACAAAAAGCAATATCCCTTAATACTTCTCCTGCCGGCTGGTTAATCGTATATTCAGCAATTACTATCTGAGGTTTATCATTTTTATTTTTAAAATATTCATCTGCAAAATTTTTTAAATCACGTATGGCAATATTTGTATGCATATAAGAAGCATTAACTGAAACAAGAAGAATCTTCATGCCTTTACTATATCAAACATTTGCAACCGTGACATTCCTCCAGCAATCCAGCATACTTATTTTGAACATAAACATAACCTTTCCTGTAATTAGAAAATAATTTAGTCATTATTTATCCTTTTCTTACTTGAGAATTTTACCTGGTACAAGCTGGCTGTTAAACATGGAAAGTACCTTATTTACTTTATCCATTCGACAACTGTCTTTTCCCTGTTCCAGGTCCCTTAAAAAACGAAGACCTACTCCACAACGCATAGCAAATTCTTCCTGAGTAAGACCTGCTTTTTTTCTTTCTGTCTTAACAAAATCAGCAACTGGATTCATATAAGTATTTTATACCACATAGGGTATAAAAACAAGTCAATACTTTATATTTATACCCGATAAGGTGTAAATCATCTACATTTGATTAAATTATACCCTATAAGGTATACAATCCGTCAAAATCCCCCTGTCATCTTAAAAAATGCATAAATAAAAGGGACATCCGCCGTGTAATTAGTCAGGAGTCATTTATGAAAAGATTATTATCACTGGCATTTACCTTATTTGCAGCTTCCCTTGCTTTTGCCATAACAAAGAAGTTTACTCCGGAATTAAAAGCAACTGGGTTTATGTAGAAGTTCTTAACAGCAGCGGCTGGTGTTACGGCGGATACTTAAGGTAAGTCTTTATCTTCAAATTAAGACATTTTTCTTCTATAATTAATGCCATGACAAAACTTATTTCATGGAATATAGATTCAATTAACGCAGCCCTTACTTCTACATCAGCAAGGGCTCTTTTATCTCAAGAGGTTCTTAAAAAACTTGGAACTTATAACGCAGACATTATTGCAATTCAGGAGACAAAGCTCCCTGCCGAAGGACCTTCTGCAAAACACCTGGAACTTCTCAAGAATTATTTCCCTGGTTACAAAGTCGAATGGCTTTCTTCCGTTCCACCTGCAAAAAAAGGTTATGCAGGAACAATGATTCTTTACAAAGAGGGAATCAAAGCTGAACGTTCAGTGCCAAAGCTTGGCGCTCCAGATACAATGGATGATGAAGGCCGTCTTCTTACCCTTGAATTTGACAACTTTTATTTTGTAAATGTTTACACACCAAATTCCGGAGATGGTCTTAAGCGTCTTGCAGACAGACAAAAATGGGATGCTTTATATGCCGACTACTTAGCTTCACTTGATTCAAAAAAAGCAGTAATTGCCTGCGGTGACTTTAATGTTGCCCACAAAGAAATTGACCTTGCCAATCCTGCATCAAATCATTTTTCTGCCGGCTTTACTGATGAAGAACGGGAAGACTTCACAAAACTTCTGGAAAAAGGATTTACAGATTCTTTCCGTCACATTCACGGAGATGTAAAATCAGTTTATTCCTGGTGGGGTCAGAGAATTAAGACAAGTAAAATTAACAATTCAGGCTGGCGTATTGACTACTTCCTTGTAAGCGACCGCATCAAAGATAAGATTCAAAAATCAGAAATGATTGATTCCGGACCAAGACAGGATCACACTCCTATTCTTCTGGAAATAGATTTATAAAAAAAAAACGGCTGTATAATCAGCAAGTCAGATTCAATTAAAGAATCCCTTCCTGATATACAGCCGGTTTTTTTTAAGCCTTTAATTCCCTGCTTTTAATTTTTCTCTCAACAATTACAAAATAAATTCCACAAAGAATAATCTGAACCACAGTTGAACATGGAGTTGCCAGCCCGATTTTAAATAAAGTTGGATTCGCAGTTTTACTCACCAAAAAAGAAACAGGTATCCTGACCAAAAATGCACCTATCAAACCCTGAATCATAACAAACTTTGTTTTTCCGCAGCCATTAAAATAACCGATAAAACAAAAAAGAAAAGAAACAAAAAGAGTATCAATTGCATAAGCCTTAAGATAACTATGGGCCGCTTCAATAACAGGAGCCTCCTTTGTAAAGACAGCTGCCAGCAGATCACCTTTAAAAAAAGCACCGCTTCCCATAAAAAGACCACAAGCAAGAGATGCAATAATTGAATAATACAAAGCCTTTCTTGCACGACCATATTCTCCGGCTCCCACATTTTGGGCAACAAAAGCAGAGAGGGACTGAGAGAATGCAGATGGAACCAGCATAATAAATCCGCAAACACGTTCTGCTACACCAACACCTGCAGACGCAATTAAACCAAGCCCGTTTATAATTGCAGCAATTACAAGAAAGGAAACAGTTACAAGTCCGTCCTGAAGTGAAATTGGCGCACCTGTCTTACAAACCATTCTGACAATTGAAGAATCCCACTTTATATTGTTCCTTCCAAATTTAAATGGCAGTCCCTTTTTTCTTACAAGAATCAGACAAAAAATTACACTAAAGGCCTGAGCAATTACAGTTGCAAGTGCAGCACCTGAAGCAGCCATATCAAAAACAACAACAAAAAGCAAATCACCAAAGATGTTCATAATACATGCAACAAGAACTGTCATTAAAGGAGTCTTTGAATCACCCATTCCCCTAAAAACACTGCCCAGCATATTATAACCGCTGATAAAAACAGTTCCGGCAGAACAAATGTGAACATACATAAGGGTTTTATCAAAAGCTTCTTTTGGTGTCTGCATGAGAATTGCAAAAGGCCTTGTTAAAAAAATCATAAGGACAGTTACAAGAAGAGCAAGAATCGTAAAAAAGATAATACTTGTTCCAACAATATTTGCAGCCTTTTCATTTTTACCTGCACCAAGAGCCTGCCCCATCTGAATCGTAGTTCCCATGGCAAGACCTGTAATAATAAAAGTTATGGTCTGCATCATCATGGTTCCTGTAGCAACAGCAGAAACATCTTCCGATGCACCAAACTGTCCTACAATAAGCAAATCCACTGCACCATAAAAAGACTGCAAAAAAAGTGCACCAAGAACCGGCAATGCAAACCGAAGTAAACGTGGAGCAATTCTTCCAGAAGTAAATAAAGTAGTATCAGACATAAAAACCTCTCCAAAAAAAATATATAAAATAAAAAAGCCGGATAAGTTTCAGGCATTCCAACCTGCACCTTATCCGGCTTATCATTTCTAATTGAATGACACGCCCTCCGCGTGAGCATCCCTACTCTATCACATCATCTTAAAAAAAATCAAGAAGAAGCAAGTCTTACACTTAGCATGAGATTTTACATTAGCCTAAGAATCAAGAATCCCTGCAGCTTCCTTTAAAAGATCAATTATCGGAAGATGCTGAGGACAAACACCTTCACACTGACCACAAGAAACACAATCAGATGCTTTTCCACTTCTTGTTATAAGACCTGAATAAAAATTCTTTGCCCGCCAGTCATCAGGATAACGTCTTAAAGTATTTATAGTCCTGAATATATCCGGAATACTTATTTTCATCGGACAACCATCAATACAATATTTACAGGCTGTACAACCAATCTGCGGAATGCGAAGTATATCATCAGTTACTTCATCAATAAGCTTCATCTCTTCGGCAGTAAGAGGCTCAAAATCAGTAAAGGTTTTTATATTGTCTTCCATCTGTGCTTCATCAGACATGCCGGAAAGAATTGTAATTATTCCTTCAAGAGATCCAACGTAACGCAAAGCCCAGGAAGCAATTGAATTGTTTGGACGAAGAGCCTTAAACTTTGCCTCGATTTCTGGAAGCATATTTGCAAGCATACCACCCCTGACAGGTTCCATAATAATCATCGGAATATTACGTTTATGAAGAATGTCATAAAGCTTCTGTGACTGAACCACAGGATTTGTACGGTCCAGATAGTTCAACTGAATCTGAACAAATTCCATCTCTGGATGTTTATCAAGAATAGTTTCAAGGAGCTCTGGAGTTCCATGATAAGAAAATCCAAAATGCTTAATTTTTCCCTCTGCTTTTTTCTTTAAGCCCCAGCTAAAGCAGTCATACTTTTCATAAGTATCATAATTTGAACCGTCTTCAATGGAATGCAATAGATAAAAGTCAAAATAATCTACACCTGCCCTCTGGCACTGTTCATTAAAAATACGTTCAATATCACTTTCCTTTTTAATTTCCCAGGCTGGAAGTTTTGTAGCAAGCATAAACTTTTCTCTTGGATATCTTTTTACAATAGCTTCCTTTGCAGCTCCCTCAGATTTTCCACCATGATAAACATAAGCCGTATCAAAATAATTCATACCGGCACTCATGTATCTGTCCACCATTGTCTTTACGCGTTCAATATCAATGCTGCCATCTTTTTCAGGAAGACGCATAAGTCCAAAGCCAAGCTTAGACATTTTAGTCAAATCAATTCCCATATTTTTCCCCTTACACGCACTAATCCTTTTTTGAAAAAAAGTATCAATATAAGAATAAAGGTAGTTTTAAGAAAAATAAAGCAAAGATTTACAATTTCTAAAAAAATTATTTTAACAGGAGGCTTTCATTTACTTTAAAGGCTTCATATTCTTCCTGCTTCAAAGGAAAATCCCAGGTGCCCATATAATGAGTTACATTTCCACCAAAACCTGTTTTAAAAATATACAAACCCGACATTGAAGAAGCGCTGTCATTAACAGGAGGAATGCCCATAAAATCATATCGGGTACAGCCCTTTGACCTGGCAAACCTGATTACTTCCCACTGCAAACCATAATTTGGCATACAGTGCCTCATATCCATACTGCTGGCTGCATACATATAATAAGCATTGGCCCCGCATATTCCAAGAATAAGGCCGCTAAGGAGAACCCCTTCTTTTTGTGCAGTAAACAAATAGAACCTTGGAGGAGGAACCTGTGCATCAAGAGGAACAATTCCACTGTCATAATTACGAACTTCTTTTTCTTTTAAAAACTCTCTATTTAAACTAAAAAGCTTTTCAAAATAAGAATAGCCTTCACAATAAAAACCCTTACGTCCGGCAGTGTCCTTGTAAATATCGTACATCTCCCTTAAACGCAAAAAAATGTCCGGACTCTCTGCATCATAAATAGAAAATTCAACACTCTCACGATAAGCCCTTCGTACGGAATTTCTTGTCTGCTGCCTCATGTTTTTTAAAAGCATTTCCGGAATGGGCCTGAGATTTAAAATACAAGTAGATTTACAAAAGTGATCAGAGGGAGCCTTTTTAAAATTGTGAAGCTGTGTTCCATAATTCATCATAATCTCAAGCATCTCTGTTCTTGCATGAGGTTCAGGATTTATCCACTGCAAATCATAGCGGATAAAAATAATTGAATCAGGAAGATGATCCTTAAGTGCAAGGGACAATTCCTCAAGAAAACCTGTCTTATCAGAAACAATAACACTTTCTGAAGGAGCACTCTGAACATAAGCATAGATATACTTACCATTAATTTTTCTAAGAAGAACTAAAAATGGATAAGCAACAGTAAGCCCTTCATCATTTTCAAATTCAACTCTTAAGTAAAGGGCCTTCTGTCCGAATGCTTCTTTTAATTGACCCCAGAAATATGTTTGGAAGAGATTGTCTGATACCGGAAAAAAATCTGGCTGAACTTTAGAGACTGTCAGCATACGCAACCGGTAAAGTTGATATGTTTTTCATAAGTTTATTATAGGATTTAAAAGCAAAGGGGACAAGGCAAAGGATAAACCTAACAGTAATTTTGTTAAATTGACACTAGCCGCTTTTTATTTCTATACTAAAAATAATCATACAAGTGTCAAAAATAATTATGCTTGTGGCTGAGCAAAGGGGAACAATTATGACAATCGAAGAAAGAGCAGAAGAAGGTGCTGCACTTAAAGCAAAAGGTGTATGCAACTGCACTCAGGCAGTACTCAGAGTCTTCCAGGACAAAACTGGCCTTGATGAAGATGCAATGACAAAAATTTCAGCAGGCTTTGCAGCAGGTATGGGCGGCCTTGAAGGAACCTGCGGAGCCCTCATCGGTTCTGTAATTACAGCAGGTTACATTACAGAAGGAAAAGGCACTCCAAGAATTTCAAAATCAATCGTAAGTAAATTCAAGGAACTTTCCGGATCTACAATCTGTCGTGAATTAAAAACTCCAGTTAACGGCAAGACTTTATGTGAATGCCCTCAGTGCGTATACAATGCAATTATTGCCCTTGGTGAATATTTAGAAATCGACAGCTAATCCTTTATTTAAAAAAATATTTCTGTCCCTGTGATATAATATATAAACAAATCACAGGAACTAAATGAAATTATATCGATACATAATCCTTTTAATAGTTTTCTCCATCTCCACCTTTCCACTAACAGCTTTAGAAGAAGAAATAACAAAAAGCGATATTTCCTTAGATATGAACGTTCTTGTAAATGCCCTTCTCCATGAAGGATGGGGTCTTGGAATAAAAGGCGAATATCTTTTTACAAATTATTTTTCTACCCAGGGAAGATTTGAACACACAACTTTTTTTTCTAAAAGTGGAAGCAGCATCTGCACAACAGAAAGCATAGACCTTAATTTATTTTACTATCCCTTTGCCAGCGGTCTGGATAAATATCTTTACCTGGGAGCCGGGGAATCAATTAAGTTCATTCAATTTACAAATCAGGAAAGTTCACAAAAAGAAAGTTCAACCTCTGCAATATTTGTCCTGTCACAAATTGGATGGAGACAACCTGCAGGCCCTTACCTTTCATTTGAAGCATACACAGGTTACCGCTGGCAGATAAACACAACAGAAATTCCGGAAGAATACAACCACCTTCTCAACAACGGCTTTATCTTTGGCGTAAAAGTAAACATTAATTTTTCCAGACTGATTTCAAAAATCTTCAGCTGAATTTTTTACTAAAGTTCCTTCTTAAAAATATAAGTTTTATATTTTCTATCTTCCGTAGAATAAGCTTTGTAAACATCCTCTTCTACAAGTTCAAAACCATGCTTTAAATACCACTGCCAGTCACACTCACAGTCCGTCCATAAAAAAATATTTTTTCTTCCTTTAGCCTTAAAGTCATTACAAATACTGTCCAGTAAAATTGAACCTGACCCTGGCTTTAGGCTAATAAAAAGAGCAAGCTTAACATCATCTTTTCCCATTAAGGAAAAAGTTTTTTCATCCATATAATTTAAATAAGTCCTGCACATAGCTGCAGCAACTTTAAGTTCAAGGCTAAAATCCTTAAAGGCACAATCATACCAGTCTTCCGCAAGACTATGCTCCCCCAGCCCTGCAAAAAAAGCTGCTGCACAAAATTCATTTTTTGCTGAATCAACTAATTCAAACTGAAGATTGTTTTTAAAAATATTATTCCGTATAACATATTCAACATAAACTTTTTTAAAATTATTATCCCCGACAGGAGGCTGCCATAAAGGAAACACCCTCTCTGTCAGGGACAAAAAATTATTCATATTAAAAGGAAAAATCTTTAAGCTATTAGATTTCGTAGTCAGGGTTTTCATTTTAATTTCCACGAATATCTTAATTTTATTTTTGTTAAAAATCCATCCTTTTAATATTCCATCCTTTTAAATTTAAAGACTCAGATTCTTTTACAAATCAACCAACATGTCTCTCAAATCTTGTAAAGCCAAGAATCTTTTCTATCTCTTCCATTGCATCAGAAGGAATTACAAGATCGCTTGCCTTAACATTTTCCTTAAGCTGTTCACTCTTACTTGCACCTGTAATTACAGAACTGATTGCAGGCTTAGTTAAAATCCATGCAAGGGCAAGAACAGAAACCTTACAACCAAGTTCAGCTGCAATTTTTTCAAGCTTCTCTACCTTGTTAAGGTTTTCATCAGTAAGAAGATTATTCACCTGCTTGTCCCACTGAAAAGTTGCACGGGAACCTTCAGGATAAGGCTGACCCTTTTTATACTTACCAGTAAGAAGCCCCTGAGCCAGAGGAGAAAAAGGAGTAATACCAATTCCATTCCTTACGCACACATCAACAATTTCATGCTCAATGTAGCGGTCAATCATATTGTACTGAGGCTGAAGGGTTGTTAAAGGATAAAGATTGTACTTATCAATAATTGCCTGAGCCTTTTCAAGACGGGCTGCACTCCACTCTTCACTTACACCGTAGTAGAGAATCTTTCCCTGACTTACAAGATCACTTAAACAACGCAACGTCTCTTCCATAGGAGTCGATTCATCAAAGCGGTGACAGTAATAAATGTCTATGTAATCCATGTTAAGGTTTTTCAAAGTGCGGTCGATGTTCTCCGTAATATGCTTACGTGACAGTCCCCTGTCATTTACCCCCGGACCTGTAGGAAAATAAACCTTGCTGGAAACAACATAAGAAGAGCGGGGATAATCAGCCAGCAGACTTCCAAGAAAACGCTCAGCTTCTCCACCACTGTATGCATCTGCACAATCAAAAAAATTTATACCTGCATCAAAAGCAGCCTTCACTGTTTCTCTGGCAACTTCCTTCTGACTGCAATCATTCAACTGTGTCATCCAGCTGCCTAAAGAAATTTCACTGACCTTAAGTCCTGATTTTCCTAAGTTTCTATACTTCATAATTGAATTGTAATACTTCAAGTTAACTTGAAGTCAATATACTTTTGCATTAAATTTTTATTTATGAATGAATACACAATAAAAGAAATTTCCCAGCGCTATAATCTTACAGCCAGCACCCTACGCTACTACGAAGACATAGGACTGCTGGAAGATGTTAAACACACTTCAAGCAACCGCCGCCTCTACAACGATTCACACATTGCCCGCCTTGAAGCAATAATCTGTTTTAAAAATACCGGCATGAGCCTGTCCAATATTGTAAAATTCTTTAAGTACGAAAAAAACATTCCCAAAAACATCGACAGCATCATTAACATAGTTCAGATTCAGGAAAAAGAAACCATGGAAAAGATAAAAATTTTCAAAAAGGAACTGGCCCACATACAAAGAAAAGTCCGCTATTATACCGGTATAAAAGAAGCCATAAAAAATAATAAAGAATGGCCCGAATATTGAAGTTTTTAATTGTTATGAAGATTTTACGCGTTACAATTTAGACATGAAGTTTACAATATGGGATTTTTTTGCACCTTTTTATGAACTGGCAATGAAGAGCCAGAAAAATCAATATAACTTCCTTTACGATAAAATTTCCACACTTGTAAAAGGAAAAACAGTCCTTGAACTTGCAACAGGTCCGGGAATGATTGCAAAACATATTTCCTCCAGTGCCAGAAAAATCATAGCCACAGATTTTTCTCAATCAATGATTGATACCGCAGAAAAAAAGAAATCTCCGGAAAACCTTACCTTTGAAGTTGCAGATGCCACCAATCTTAGATTTGTAGACAATTCCTTTGAAGTCGTAATAATTGCAAACGCCCTTCACATAATGCCGCAACCAGAAAAAGCACTGTCTCAAATAAAAAGAGTCCTTAAAGACGACGGCATTCTTATTGCACCAAACTTTATAGATCACGACGGACAGGAAAAACAAAATTTATGGGCAAGATTTCTGGAATTTATAGGTGTTAAATTTGAACACAAATGGAATGCAGATGAATACAAAGCCTTTTTAAGACACAACGGCTTTATCATTCAGGAAAGCGCCATTCTTAAAGGCCGGATCAACATGTTCTACGCAGTCTGCAAAATCGACCAGGCTCAGTCACAAGCCCCCCTCGCCCTTAGCATATAATCATCCTCCACCACCACCTCAAAGGCAAAAAAAAGACTCAGCACTTAAAAAGCACTAAGTCGTTTAATATAATTGGGCCATAAGTCTGACAAGCAGCCTTTTGTCCTGTTGGAAGTGATTTACGTATATTTACTCACTTCGTTACGCAAATATTGGGCCATCTTAGATTTGAACTAAGGACCAAAGGATTATGAGTCCTCTGCTCTAACCGCTGAGCTAATGGCCCGAATTGGTGTTTATAATACCAAAAACCGCCCTGATTAGTCAATATTAACTAACCAGGGTCATATTCATTCTTATTTCTTTATCTGTGTCAAACAAGTTAATTGATTCTGTAAAATCTTGAATTAAGTCGTTTTTTAAATTCGAGGAATCAGGCAATGAAACTTCTTTATAATCACAATCCAGTAAAAATTTTTGATGCATATAATAATCTTTTTTCATTGCCATTTCCTCTTTAAAAGCAATAGCCATTTCCAAAGCTTTCGGTATATCTTCTTTTTTCATGCGCTCGTTTTCACAATCATCAATAATGATGTTGAATTCCTTATTAAAATCAAAATACAAATGCAAAAGAAATTTATTATATCTATATGGAAACGAAAATTCCTGAATATTTGGTGAATAGTTATCGAGATAATCCATATATTCCATTTCTTTTTCTCCAGCTTCATTTACTGGTACATTAAACCATGCTAAACGTTAATTTTCTTTCATAAATTACATCTCCTCTCGCTTTTTGATTCTAAAATGTGTTGCTCATCCTCGCAGCTGTAACCTGAATCGAAGAGGAACTTGTTCCAGAAACGGCTGTAGATAAGGTGACCAGTAGCGTGCTCAGTACCACCTACGTA
>NZ_JAILGZ010000130.1 GCF_024696245.1 Treponema sp. | reverse complement strand
TGTCAGCGTCTTGGAAATCCCCAGGATACATTTAAAACAATTCATATAGCAGGTTCAAAAGGCAAGGGATCTGTTGCAATAATGGCAGCTTCAATTCTTACTCAATCAGGTTTTAAAACAGGTATATACACATCACCTCATATAGTTGATTTTAGGGAAAGAATTTCTGCAAGCAATGGATTTTTTGAAGACCGTATTTACATTCAGTCTGCTTCCCAAATCATGGAATGCATTAATTCAATTAAAGAAGAAGAACTTCCTGGAGGAAGAAGACCTACATGGTTTGAAATTGTCACAGCCTACGCATTTTTGTGTTTTAAAAACGCGGCCTGTACTCATGTTGTTATAGAAACAGGTCTTGGAGGAAGGCTGGATTCTACAAACATTATTAAAAGTTCCGTAACAGTTCTTACAAGGATAGAACTGGAACACACAGAATTCTTAGGTGATACTCTTGAAAAAATTGCCTATGAAAAAGCCGGAATCATTAAAGAAAAAACTCCTGCAGTTATTCTTGACCAGCAGAAAAAAGTACTTGATGTATTCCGTTTAAAGGCAGAAAGTGAAAATGCACCTGTATACATTTCTTCTAAAACAGGATCCTTTGAAGTTGCAGGTTATGAAAAAAAAGATGATAAAATTCTTATGAATACAAATATAAACTGCAGTCTGTATAATGATACAATCCACTGCAACTTAAAGATGCCGGGACAATATCAGGCAGAAAATGCCCTTCTTGCTTCCATAGCAGTAAAATTACTAGAAAAGAACATCAGCTCTGATGATGCAGCAGAAGGTCTTTCCAAAGCCTTTTTACCAGGAAGATTTGAAGTAACTAAAAATCCTTTATCAAAAAACAGCACAATAATCCTTGATGGAGCCCATACAGTAAACTCTATAAAATTTACTATGGAAACCTGTCGCTGGGTTTTAGGTAATTCAAAAAAACACCTTCTTTTTGGATGTGCAGCTGATAAAGATGTTGAAGACATAAGTCTTTATTTTCAGGAAGAATTTCAGGATGTAACTCTTACCCGGCCGGGTAACGTAAAAAAAAGTGACCTTAACCGCATGTGTCAGGCCTTTGAAAAGGCAGAAATCAACTTTAGTTTTAACGAAAATTACAATGAAGCCATTATTCAGGCAATAAAACAAGCAGCAGAGCAAAATGCAGTGCTGCTTGTTACAGGTAGTTTCTATCTGGTAAGCGAAGTTAAAAAAACTCTTGGAACTCTTTTAGAAACTCCGCAGGTAATTTCATAAGATATTGTAGAAGTAAGCCTTGCAAGATCATCAGCTGTCTGCAGGGCTCCAAATCTTTTATCTCCAAAAATTACAGCTTTATCCCATCGTCGGGTTTTATCATCTTCCAGTTCTATCATGCACTGATCCATGCATATTCTTCCCCTTACAGGGCAGTTATGACCATTAACGGCAACTTTTATTCCTGCAGAAGAAAATCTTCTGAACATACCGTCGTCATAACCAACAGGAAGTATTCCGATACAGGTATCTTTTTCTGCTTTCCATGTACAGCCGTAGCCCACAGACTTTCCTTTTTCAAAGTTTCTGATTGAACATATTTCTGTTTCAAAAGTCATAACAGGCTGCAGGTCTATTTTAATTCCCTTAGCTTCAAGAAATTCCCTGGAAACTTCATCTGCATAATAGCCGTAAACAATAATGCCGGGCCTTACCATATCCATATGCATCTCTGGATTATTAAGGGTAGCAGCACTATTACAGCAGTGACAGATACCTGGATTTATTCCCTGGGCCTTTACGTTTTCTATAGCCTTTTTAAAAAGTTCAAACTGTTTTTTTGTATAAAGTTCGTCTTCTTTTTTAAGGGAATCACTTACAGCAAAATGAGTACACATACCGGCAATAACAATTCCCCCAAGACAGGAAATGTCTTTTGCAAGAATACCTGCCTCTTCTGGAAGACAGCCGATTCTTCCCATACCAGTATCTACTGCCAGATGAACAGGATAATTTTTTTTACCGGCATTAATGCATTCCTGAGAAAAAAGAGATGCATATTCAATATCAAAAAGCAAAGGTGTAATATCAAGACTTACTGCATCTTTTACTTCTTCCGGTGAACAAAGACTGAGCATCAAAAGAGGAAGCTTAATTCCTCCCTCCCTTAACTGACGGCCTTCATCCACAGTTGCAATTGCAAGATAATCAGCCCCGCACTCTGCAGCGACTTTTGCACATTCAAGTGCACCATGACCGTAAGCATCTGCTTTAACGGCAATACACATCTTAACCGAAGGCGAAGTGCAGGATTTAATCTGAAGTATATTACTACGTAAATTATCAAGATGAATAAGTGCTCTTGTAGCTCTCATTTTTTTTGCTTCCTGAACCTATTTTATAAAACTTATATTACCATGTTCATTGCAGCCCTTACTTCATCAAGGGTTTTAACTGCAATTTCCCTGGCACGTTCAGCACCTTCTGTAAGAACTTTTCTGATGTATTCAGGTTCTTTTTCAAGCTGGGCACGTTTTTCGCGGAGAGGACGGAGCTGTTCATTAAGCGCTTCTGTAAGCACAGCCTTAAGTTTACCGCTACCACCGTCACCAATAGATGCTGCAATTGCTTCTGGAGTCTGTCCGTTACAAAGAGAAATAAGCATAAGAAGGTTTGCAACTTCCGGACGATTTACTGGATCATAAGTAATAACCCTTTCTCCGTCAGTCTTAGCTTTTTTTATAAGGGCGGCTGTTTCGTCAGCAGTACTTGAAAGATAAACTGCATTACCCAGACTCTTACTCATTTTAGCATTTCCATCCAGTCCCTTAATGCTTGGTGTCTTTGAAAGAAGGGCATATGGCATTGGGAATACAGGAGGTGTCTTTTTGCAGAATTTTTTGTTAAAGCGGCGGGCAATTGTACGGGTAAGTTCAAGATGAGGAAGCTGATCTTTTCCTACAGGAACAACATTTCCCTTACAGAAAAGAATATCGCAGGCCTGATGAATAGGATATGTGTACATACCTGCATTAACTACAGCAAGGTCTGATTTTGTAATTTCATCCTTTACAGTAGGGTTTCTTGAAAGTTCTGAATTTGATACAAGTGTAAGAAATGGGAGCATAAGCTGGTTACATTCAGGCACATAGCTGTGAGGGTAAATGATTGTATTTTCACCAGGTTCAATTCCGGCAGCAAGGTAATCAATTACAAGCTGTTTAGTATTCTGGCTTATCTGGTCAAAAGCATCATGATCGGTAAGAACCTGATAATCTGCTATAAGAACCATTGTAGGAACGCCCATTTTAGAAAGACGAACACGATTCTGAAGTGAACCAAAGTAGTGACCAATGTGAAGGCGTCCTGTTGGTCTGTCACCTGTAAGTACACGATATTTACCAGGATTAACCTTTATGTCTTCTTCTATCTGGCGGCTTTTTTCAAGTGCAGCTTCATAAGTTCCTTTAGATTCATATTCGATTTCATTATCTGCCATTTTATTCCCCTTTTAGTCAGTCAATTATTTATCCTACACACTATCATTTTTTAAATTTTGTTACAATGTAAGCACTTTTTTGACTTTTGAATTATTATTTAACTGAATTTTACCCTGTAAATATTAAGGGCTGTATTTAAAAGTTTATCCCTGTCATTCATATCAGGAGATTCTATTACACACTCAAGAAGCTCCTTAAGAATCATTCCCATTACTTTACCGGCAGGTATACCTTTTTCAATAAGGTCTTTACCGCTTACAGCAAGATCCTTAAGGCTTAAGGCATTATTTTTTTCAGTAATACTCTTAATTCTGTCCTTAAGTTCCAAAAGGCCTTTCCAGGAAGGAGAGGATTCAGCCATGGGAACTCTGTGCATTCCATAAACATCACCCAGCCTTAACATAAAAAGCTCATCCAGGTTTTCCAGTCCAATACGGATAATAAAACGCCTTACTGCCGCATCAGACCAGCTGCTTTCATAAAAGAACATATGTTCCTTTACAAGATGACAAACATGCTTGATTTCTTCATTGGAAAACTTTAAGTGAGTCATACTTGCCTGAGCTTTTTTCTCAGATACAGCTTCATGATGATGAAAGTGAAAGAGCCTTGCACCATCTTTTTCTTCTACAGTCCTGCATTCAGGCTTACCAATATCGTGATAAAAAGCAGCCAGCCTTACTAAAGGATATTCAGCAGGAATACCGTCACAGGAATAAAGAATATGGTCAGCAACATCAAATTCATGAAAACCCCGTCCGTCATTCTGAATGCAGCCCCTGCATACCTTAAACTCAGGAATAAAAAGATTCATGATACCTGTATCTTCAAGAAGCTTTAAACTTAAAGAAGGCTGGGGACAGGACATAATCTTCATGAATTCATCCCTGAACCTTTCCACGGAAATACCTGCTGTCCTTTCCAGCACCTTTTTATCTGATAAAGCCCTAAGGGTATTTTCTTCAATTTTAAAACCAAGCTGCCCCGCAAAACGAACAGCCCTTACAGGCCTTAAACCATCTTCATCAAACCTTTCAAGAGGATTACCAACAGTCCTGATAATACCTTTTTTAATATCTTCTTCGCCGCCAAAGGGATCAATTAAAGAACCGTCTTCAAGGCTGCAGGCTATGGCATTCATGGTAAAATCCCTGCGGGACAGGTCTTCATTTATATCAGACGTATATTGAACGCTGTCCGGATGTCTTCCGTCAGTATAGGTAGAATCCGTACGGAATGTTGTAGTCTCAAGTTCAAGGCCCATAATATGTATGGTAACAGTCCCGTGAGCAATACCAGTAGGAATTACCCTCTTAAAGATAGACATAACCTGCTCAGGAGCAGCATCAGTTGCCAGGTCCCAGTCATGGCTTTTTTTACCTAAAAGTTCATCCCTTACGGCGCCACCTACAAGATAAACGCTGTGACCGTGGGAATTAAATATTTCCCATACGCGGTGTAGTTTTTCCGGAACCTTTATTTTTCTTCCAAACATATTAAACACCCCTCATTTTAGTGCAGTCCCCCGGATATAAAGGAAAGGGCACTGATAAAAAAGATAAGTCCAATAGAAATCAAAGCCAGGAGAAGAAAAAGAATAAAATAAAACCAGTACTTTCTCCTTTTATGCAGGATGCGAAGAACAATACACTGAATGCAGCCAGAAGCAGAAAAAAGAAAAAGGGCTGCCAGGGTAAAAAAACAGAGTACCAGAAGAAAATTCTGGGTACGGTCCATAAAGCCCTGGAAATTTCCGCTCACATAAAGCATAAAAAATACACCGGCCTGGAGAAAAAGGTAGAGCACAAAGCGGCAAGTTATTCTGAAGAGAATTGATGAATGAATGTTTTTCTTAAGTGAATTGAACCTGTGACTCATAAACCTTTCTAATATTGGAAATCTTTACAAAATATAGTATCATTTTTACATGAAGTCAAAGAGAAGATTATTTAAATTATTCCTGTTTTTAATCATTGCCGGTGGAATATTTGCCTGCGGATGGATGCAGCTTTTTATTGAACCTGAAAGCTGTTCAGTTATGACATCCAGAACATCCGGCATTTACGATAAAATCATAAAAAACGGTTCGTTTAACTGGAGATGGGAACACCTTATTCCCATGAACGTAAAGCTTACAGACTTTTACACAGCAGGAGAAAGCCTTACCTGCAAAACAGAGGGCAGTCTTCCACAGTCAGACCTTTACAGCAAGCAGGTACCTGATAATCCGGACTTTTCCTATTCCTTTGAATACAGAATTTCAATAAGGGCAGAAGAAGAACAGATTCTTGAACTCTACAAAAAAAATATCATCACTGATCAGGATTCCCTGGATTCATACCTTAAGGTAAAGGCCCAGGCCCTTGCTGACAGGCTTACAGATAAAATAATAAACGAAAACACTGATTCAGACTTTAACCTTAGTATTTACACAGAAGAAAAACTTACAGGCCTTATATCCCTTGATTCAGAAGATTTTAAATACGTAACACTTGATTCAGTAAACCTTCTTTCCTGCAAAATGCCTGATACAGGCCTCTATAACAGGCTCAGGGACAGCTATTTTAAGTTTACCACAGAAATCGACAGTGTCCTTAAAAGCAAGGCAGAAAGCTATGCACACAACGTATTTGAAGACAAAAGGGTCCTTGAAAGACTTGAAAACTTTGTAATCCTTATGGAAAAATATCCTTCATTAAAAGATATTTCAAAAACTTCTGATATATCACAGATAATGAAAGTTCTTGGTGAATTAAAATAAAAATACGGAGATATAAAAATGAATAAAAGGCTTTACAGCATAAGGGGAGCAACCTGCGCAGAAAATACAGCCCAGTCCATTATGGAAGGGGTAAAGGAAATGTGTTCCAGATTATTTGAACTCAATAAAGTAGAAAGCCAGGACCTTGTAAACATTCACTTTACCATGACTAAGGATTTAGACGCCCTTAATGCCGCAACTGCCCTTAGAAAAACAGACACAGGAATAGATACATCAACTGTACCTCTTTTTACTTCCCAGGAAGCAGAAATAAAAGGCATGCTTCCAAAGGTAATCAGGGTTATGGTTACACTTTACCTGCCGGAAGGAAGTAAGATTACCCCGGTTTATGTAAATGGAGCACAGGCTTTAAGACCGGATTTTAAATCATGAATGTTTTTATGATTGCCCGTGAATACGCAGGAATTGCAGAAGCGGGCGGTGTTAAAAATGTAGTATGCTCACTGTCGGAAACCCTTGCAGATTCCGGATGCAATGTAACTGCATTTATACCTTATTACGGCTGTACGGACACTTCCTTACTCAGCTCATACACCAGACTTTCCCTTAAAATATCAGTAAAAACTGCAGGAAACGAAGAAAAAATAAGTTTTTCCCGGGGTAGGTTAAACGGGGTAGATATTATTTTTATTCATCATCCTGCTTTTACAGAAAAAAAAGGGGTATACACCTATACACTTGAAGAGGAAAAAGAGAATCCTTCTTTTAAAAAGGGGCAGGGACACAAAGACACCCTTCTTCTTAATTCAATTTTTCAAAAGGGACTTGTTTCTGCCGCTAAAGAACTTAACCTTGATAAACCGGACATAATCCACTGTCATGATGCAACTGCAGCCCTTGTTCCGGTTTTTATAGCTCAGGCAATGAAGGATTCCTCTGAATTAAAGGAATACTATAAAAAAGCCCGCTCCATAGTAACAATCCACAATGCAGGTCCCGGTTATCACCATGAATATTCAACCCTTAAGGAAGCCCTTTTTTATACAGCTCTTCCGGAAAAAACTTTATTAAAAGGCCTTTCTTCAGGCAACAGGATAGAACCTTTTATTCTGGCAGCAGATTATTCCCTTGTAACAGCTGTTTCACCATGGTATGCAAGGGAAATCACGGAAGGCAAAACAGATACAGACGGACTTTCAGAAGCCTTTAAACGTAAAAATGTCCGGATTGAAGGAATAATAAACGGAATAGACCCGGAACGCTATAATCCGGAAAATCCACAGCACTCAAGGCTGCCATATAGTTTTGCCCCGGAAAAACATGATCTTGCCGGAAAATATCAGTGCCGCAATTATTTTCTTAATGAATATGCCTCAAAGCTTTCAGCAGACAAAAATCTTAAAAGGGGAATAATTCAATACGGATTCCTTGATAAGGCAGAAGACAACATTCCATGTCTCACATATCATGGAAGAATTGCCCACCAGAAGGGAATAGACATAGCTGCAGGAGCTGCAAGAAGACTTCTTGAACAAAAACTCGACCTGCGCTTTATCTTTGCCGGACAGGGCAGTCCTGAGCTCGAAGAAGAATTCGTAAAAATTGCCCGGGATTTTCCAGGAAAGGCTGTTTATTTAAAGGGCTATACAAGGGAAATGGCAAGGCTTAGTGTAGTTGCAGCAGATTTTTCTTTGCACCCCAGCTATTTTGAACCCTGTGGTCTTGAAGACTTTATAGCCCAGCTTTACGGAACCATTCCTGTGGCTAATGCTACAGGCGGCCTTAAAAAAATTCTTGATGAAGAAACAGGTTTTCTCTATTCTCCAAACACAGCAGAAAAGCTGTCAGAAGTGCTTTATTCACTTATAAAAATAAGGTCTATTCCCGGATTTAATATTTTTACATCAATGGTTGCCTGGGCATCTAAATACGTAAAGGAAACTTACTCATGGAAAAACGTTACGGAAAAGATGTACCTGCCTTTATACAAAAGCCTTCTTGAAGGTAAAAAGGACTGCTAAAAAAAAATTAAAAAATTTTTTCATTTTTTTTTGAAATGTTATTGACATAAAATACTGAATCCTATAATATCTTAATCACTTACCGCACAGCGGTGAGAAACAAAAAAAAACAAGCCGCTATAGCTCAGTTGGTAGAGCACGTGATTTGTAATCTCGGGGTCGTGGGTCCGAATCCTACTGGCGGCTTATCTCCTAAAAAGAGAAACGGGGAGTTTCCCGAGTGGTCAAAGGGGACAGACTGTAAATCTGCTGGCTCCGCCTTCGTAGGTTCGAATCCTTCACTCCCCATGAGTGTCAGTTACTTGCTGACACTTTTTTTTTATCCATAATACAGTCAATCAAATCCCGTCAAAACATTCTGTTAAAGATATTAAAAATAATCTTAAAATTTTACAGCAATCCTCGTTGATGAGCCCCTAGTTTTTTTAAATATCTTGTATTATAATTTTTAATGTTTTTGGAGGGATACTTGTATATTAAATTTTATGGAGTCAGAGGTTCGCTGCCTGCACCTGTTACACCCGAACAGATACAAGCCAAAATTGCAGCCGTAATAGAAAGACTGACTCCCGAAGATTTAGCTAATGAAGATACAAAAACAAAATTCCTCTCAAATTTACCAAACTGGCTGTTCGGAACAACAGGAGGGAACACTCCTTGTGTTGAATTCAGGGCAAAAGACGGAACTGAATTTATTATGGACAGTGGCACCGGAATAAGACTCTTAGGCAAGGAACTGCCGGAAACAAAAGACAACACCTATCATCTTTTTCTTTCCCATTATCACTGGGATCACATTCAGGGCTTTCCTTTTTTTGATAAAATTTACGACCACAAGGTAAAACTTGAAATCTACTCCTGTTTTAAGGATGCAGAAACTTTTATGGCCGGTCAGAATACACTCCCTTATTTTCCAGAAAATGCAAAATGGGACAATATAAAGGATCATATTCACTTTAATTTTCTTGAAGAAGGAAAGGAATATGAAATTAACGGAATCAAGATTGAAGCTCACAAAATGACTCATCCTGGAGATTCCTATTCCTTTTCATTTAAGGAAGACGGCAAAAAAATCATATATTCAACTGATGTTGAATTAAAAAACTCTGATTTTGACGTTAAGGAAAAGCGGAACTATTTTTTTAAGGACGCAGATATTATAATATTTGACTGTCAGTATACAAACCCTGAAGCCATAATGAAGGAAAACTGGGGCCATTCAAGTTTCAGTTACGCTATTGACTTTGCAGAGTTATGGAATATAAAAAGTCTCTACATGTTTCATCATGATCCTACTTATGATGACAAAAAGCTTGATTCAATTCTGAGTGCAGGTAAAATCTATCAGAATTACAAACAGAATTTTATTCCTGAGCTTCACCTTGCACAGGAAGGAAAGGTAATAGAAATTTGAAAAACAGAGAATCTCAAAAAAAACACCGCTCCCTGGCCGGAATACTTCTGGCTGCTTTACTGTGGGTAGTTGCAATTGCCGCTGTCAGTCTGGTAATCCTCATTGCAATATGGAAATCAGCCATATCTCCGGCTGATAAAAAAGAAAATGCCATAAGCATGCAGATAGACATTCCGGAAGGCATGACCGTAAAAGAAACTGCAGCCCTCCTGGAAGAAAAAAAGCTTATCCGTTCCTCAAGGGCCCTTTATCTGGCAGCAAGATTCAATCTCTTTAACAGGGATAAGGCTTTTGAACTTAAAAGCGGAAGCTATACCGTATCAAGTTCAATGAAACTTGAAGAAATCTACATGCTCCTTCAGTCTGGAAATCAGATTTACATTTCTGTTGTAATTCCGGAAGGCCTTACTGCATCAAAAATCGGTTTAATTCTTGAATCAAAAGAAGTATGTCCTGCTGCAGACTTTAAGGAAGCCTGCAGAAATCCAGAACTTATAGCCCGCTATTCAATTCCCGGAGAAAGTCTTGAAGGCTATCTTTTTCCGGACACATATTTCTTTACTCCAAAAATGAAGGCCGAAGATGCAGTCACTAAGCTGGTAGAAAATTTCTTTACAAAAATAAAGTCTGTAGAAGGTCTTGAAGATAAAAATCCTGAGGAACTTTACAAAATCCTTACCCTGGCATCCATTGTAGAAAGGGAATACCGCATAAAGGATGAAGCTCCCCTTATTGCCAGTGTATTTACAAACAGACTTAAGCATAATATCGGGCTTTATTCCTGTGCCACAGTTGAATACGTAATCACAGAAATCCTTAACAGGCCTCATCCAGAACGCATTACCTATAAGGACCTTAAAATAGACAGTCCTTACAACACCTACATATGGGCCGGTCTTACTCCGGGACCTATTTCCAATCCGGGACTTGTTGCCCTGGATGCAGCCTGCAACCCTGCAAAAACAAATTACTACTATTTTGTTCTTACAGACCCAGAAAGGGGAGCCCATACCTTCAGTTCCAACTTTGACCAGCACAAAGCCGCTGAAACAATTAATTATTCTTCAAAGGACTGATAATGCCGGGCTTCATTAAACAGGAATCCATAGATGAAGTTTCAAACAGGACTGACATCGTAAGCGTTATTGGTGAATATGTTCAGCTGACTCAAAAAGGTAATGACTGGTGGGGCTGCTGTCCCTTTCACCACGAAAAAACACCTTCCTTCAGTGTTTCTGCAGATAAAAAATTCTATTACTGTTTTGGCTGCCATGCAAAGGGAACTGTCTTTAAGTTCATACAGGAAATGGAAAATGTGTCCTTTTCTGAAGCCGTAGAAATTCTTGCTAAAAAATGTGGAATACAGGTTGAATATTCCTCATCAGGAAGGGAAGAATATAAAAAAGATCCTGCAGTTCAGCTTAAGGCTGAATATACTGAACTTTACACCCGTATTGCCAGTTCATTTCATTATATGCTTATGGAAACTGATGCAGGCAAATTTGCCAGGGACTATATTACTTCCCGCGGACTTACGGAAGAAACCCTCAAAAAATTCAAGCTGGGCTACAGTCCTGCAGACAGAACCTGGCTTAAAAAATTCCTTAAAGGCAAAAATTACAGTGAAGAATTTCTTGCAAACTCAGGACTTTTCAGCAAAAGGTATCCGGATATTTCCTTCTTTAACGACAGACTTATGTTCCCTATCTTTAACAAAAACGGAGAAGTAGTTGCCCTGGGAGGAAGATTTTTAAGGGGAGACCCTTCAAAGTCACCAAAATACCTCAATTCAACTGATTTAATTCAGTACAAGAAGGGAAGTACCCTTTATGCCTATAACTTTGCAAAACAGGCCATCCATGAAAACCGTAAGGTAATTTTCTGTGAAGGCTATATGGACTGTATTGCCTATCACCAGTGCGGCCTTACCTATGCTGTTGCCCCTCTTGGAACAGCCCTGACGGAAGACCAGATAGGACTGGTAAAAAATTATGTTAAGGACGGAAGCGTACTCCTTTCCTTTGACTCAGACGGAGCAGGACTGGCAGCAACAAAAAGAGCCATTTTAATGTGCAGACAGCAGGATCTTACGGTAAAAGTCATAAAACTTACCGGGGGAAAAGACCCTGCAGAAATCATGCTCAAATACGGCCCTGACGTCTTGACAAATGAAGTTAACTCCGCTATTTTGGACAATGATTTTTTGTTGTCTGTTTTGACGGCAACCTATAGTAAGAATTCACCTGATGAAAAGCTCAAAGCAGCCAGGGAATTTTTTACCTATATAGATGCCCTGCAAAGCGATATACAGAAAAATGCATGTCTTGAGCAGTTCAGCCGGACATACGAAGTCAGCCTGGAGGCAATTAAAAACGATTATCTGAACCGTAATCAGATTGAGCAGAAGAAAAAAGTATCTTTACCATCAGATCAGAATGTAAATGAAGAAAAAATCAGAATGACAGCAGAAACAGCGGCTGTACTGAGCGTGATCGATGATGACATAAAGTATTACAAAAAACTGCGCAGTGAAATTACAGTAGACGACATCAGTGACCCGCAGGCAAAGAAGATTTTCATAATTCTGGAGGAATGTTCCCGTAGCGAAAACTTTTCAGTGAGCACCATATTAAATCATTGTGACCAGAGCCAGTTGCAGGAAATGATTATTAAATCAATGCATGAAGATCCGGCTAATAAAGAAGTTAAGGTCAATGACAGTATAAAGATGCTCAAACGCAACGTATTAAAAAGGCAGAATGATGAACTTCAGGTTCAGATCTGCAGACTTGAAAGAAGTCCGTTGCCGGAAGATAAAGCTCAGCTTATGGAACTTATTTCGAGAAGAATGGAAATATCTTCGCGGTTGGAAGATCTTAAGAAAAGGGATTAATAATGGCTGTTACAGTAAAAAAAACATCTGAAAAAACAAAGGCAAAAAAAGAAGCTGGTAAGTCTGCAAAAAAAGTTAAGGCAGAAAAAAACGAAAAAACAGCAGAAAAAAAAGCCAGAACCGCTAAAAAAACTGACACTACAGAAAAGAAAACTGCTAAAAAAACAGAAACTAAAGAAAAGGCTGCTGAACCTGCAAAAAAGCCTGCTGCAAAGGCAAAAAAGGCTCCACAGGTAAAGGTTGAAGTTCAGGAAGAAAAAGCTCCGGAAGAAATTCTCGATGATTCAGACGAAGAAACTTCTGAACTTCAGAACCTTGATCCAAGGGTTCAGAAACTCCTTGAATACGCATCAAGCAAACAGATTATTTCCTGGGATGAAATTACAGATATCCTTACACAGGATTTTGTAAACTCCAAGGAAATGGAAGGTGTTCTTCAGCTTCTTCAGGCAAACAATATTCAGGTTATGGAAGAAACTTCTGACGAAGAAGATGAGTTTGAAGAAGATGCAGAAAACGATGACGTTGACGAAGAAGGTGCTGAAGGAGGACTTGATGATTCTTCAGATGACAGGCACCGTCTTATTTCCAACGACAAGGATGCCAGCATTGATGACCCTATCAGACTCTACCTCAGGGAAATAGGTAAGGAAAACCTTCTTACTGCAGAACAGGAAGTATTCCATTCACAGAAGATGGAAGAGGGCCAGAACATCATTAAAAACGTAATCAAGAATTCCGGAATGATGATTCCTGAATTCTACAATATTGCCCACAAGGCCTTTACAAGAATCGATATGCATGAGCCTGGAAGAGCCCGCAAGGAACTTAATGAAGAGATGGCAGAAAAACATCGTCTTAAGGCAGCCTACAGCGAGCATCTTAAACCGGCTGTTCAGGACATTAAGCAGTACATGGCATTAAAGAAGCAGCTTAGTGAAAATGATCAGACCCTTAACATCTTTAAGGATCCTCAGCTTATTGAGCTTAGGGAAAAAATCATGCCAAACCTCCTTAAGCTGGACATTCAGACAGAAGAAATTGAACGCTTCAGTGCAAAATTTATTGATGCTTCTGTAAAAATTGAAGAAAACCGTCTTATTCAGGAAAGAAGAATGAAGAAGCTTCATATTCCTGATGCAGCAGCCTTAAGAAGCATTGGACGCCGTCTTGCCATTCACTCTGAATGTGTAAAACTTGAAAAGGAACTTGCTCTTTCTGCAGACGAAATCAGGTCTGACTATACAGAAATCCAGAAAATTGAACGCAAGCTCAGGGAACTTGAATATGATTTTGAAAACTCTATTGACGAAATCATAGGCATGAAGAAGGAAATTGAACGTGGCCGCATAATGCTTGAAAATCATAAAAACAAGCTTATTAAGGCAAACCTTCGTCTTGTAGTTTCCATTGCTAAAAAGTATACAAACCGCGGACTTCAGCTCTTTGACCTTATCCAGGAAGGTAATATTGGTCTTATTAAGGCTGTAGAAAAGTTTGAATACAGAAAAGGATATAAATTCTCTACATACGCTACATGGTGGATCCGTCAGGCTATTACAAGATCAATTTCGGACCAGGCCCGCACAATTCGTGTTCCTGTTCACATGATTGAACAGATTAACAAGGTTGTAAGGGAAAGCCGTCAGCTTGTACAGAAACTTGGACGTGAACCTACTGATGAAGAAATTGCACAGCAGCTTTCATGGCCTGTAAGCAGGGTAAAGCAGGTTAAAAATGTAGCCAGGGAACCAATCTCCCTCGAAACACCTATTGGAGAAGAGGAAGATTCATCACTGGGAGACTTCATCGAAGACAAGGATGTAGAAAATCCTGCAAACCAGACAGCCTACACACTTCTTCAGGAACAGCTTCATACTGTACTTAATACTCTTCCAGAAAGGGAACAGGAAGTACTTAAGATGAGGTTTGGTCTTGATGACGGATATTCACTTACACTGGAAGAAGTAGGTCTTTGCTTTAATGTTACCCGTGAACGTATCAGACAGATTGAAGCAAAAGCCCTCAGACGTCTCCGTCACCCTAGAAGGGCTTCCGGTCTCAGGGACTATATTGATACATGATGTGAAAATTCACTAATGGACACAACAGGGTAAATGAGATATATTTTACCCTACGATAAATAAGTAAATGAGGTTACGACCATGCAGATGACAGAAACACTTAGCAAGCTCAAGGATTTACAGGATGTGCTTGTTACAAAATACAGTATCGAAGCTAAAATGGATGAACTTCCAAAATCTTTATCAGGAAGTCTTGAAAGTCTTGAACAGTTTAAAAAAGAATATATTGAAAAGAATGCTGAATTTGAAGCAGAAAAAGAAAAGCTTACAGCATTAAAAGCTGATCTTGCAGATGCAGAAAAAGAACGTGAGGCCGGTGAAAAAGGCATGGATAACATCAGCACTCACAGGGAGTATGAACTTCTTGACAAACAGATTTCTGAAGCTCAGGAACATGAAGCAGAAATCCGTAAGGAAATTGTTAAAGAAGAAAAAATCATTGCAGAACTTGAAGACCTGCTTCAGGACAACCTTAATCTTATTAAGTCAACAGAAGCAGAAGTAAACGAAAACAAATCAAGCCTTGACAGTGAAACTGAATCTTACAAAAAGCAGATTGAAGACCTTGAAAAGAAAGAAGCTGATATTTCAAAGGATCTTGACAGCGAAACAATCATTAAATTCCAGCGTATTATCAGACGTAACAACGAAGGTCTTGTTGCCGTAAGAGGAAACGTTTGTACTGGATGTCACATGATTCTCCCTGCTCAGTTTGCAAACGAAGTAAGAAAGAACGAAAAGATTCTTTTCTGCCCATACTGTAGCCGTATTCTTACCTATGAAGAAACTACAGACGAATCAGAATACTACTCAATGGATGAAGCAGGAAGTCTTTCTGACCTTGATGATGATGATCTTATCGAAGATGATGAAGACATCATTGAAGATGAAGAAGAATCACAGGATTCATCATCTTCTTCAATGGGTTATGATGAATAAGTAATTATTAAGGATACATGGCCGTGCAGAATGTCTGTGATGATACAGATATTCTGTGAGGTAAAGTCCGGGCTCCACCGGAAAAGATGCCGGATAACGTCCGGGTAGAAAAGGGAAGCTGCTGTTTACAGCATAGCCCCTTGACTAACAGAAAGTGCTACAGAAAATTACCGCCCTGCTTGCAGGGTAAGGGTGAAAAGGCAGGGTAAGAGCCTACCGCGGTTGTGGTAACATAGCCGGCTTAAGCAAACCTCATCTGGAGCAAGATCATGCAGCAGTTTGACATTCCGGTCTTATACTGCGGGTAGATTGCTGGAGGTTTCTGGTAACAGAAATCGTGGATAGATGACCATGCATCGCAAGATGTACCAGAACCCGGCTTATCGTATCCTTATTTTTTTAGAAGGTATGCAGCTTATGAAATCCGGATATAAATCCGACAGAATACAAAGAAGAAAAAGTAAGGCAGTTAAATATTCAATAATTATTGCCCTTATTCTTCTGGCTTTGTCTGCTCTTTCTATAATTTCATACAGAATAATTTATAAAAGATTACACAATCCCTATTCAGAAAATGCACTTTACGAAAACTGGAATCTGAAGACTACGGAAGGTTACCAGAAAGTTTATAAAATTTCAGACCAGCTTATAAAAGAAAATCCAATGAACAATGCTGCACGCACTTTCCGCGGCTACAGTGCCTTTATGCTTGCAGAATCAGAACCGGAATATTCTCAGTCACAGCAATATCTTAACGATGCAGTTACTAATCTGAGGATTGCCCTTTTAGGCTGCAGCGAAGATTCTTATCCTCAGATCTGCTATATGCTGGGAAAAGCCTACTATTACAGGGACAAGGCTTCTTCCTATAATTTTTATGCAGACCTTACTGTAAAATACCTTAACGAAGCTTTAAGTCACGGTTTTAATGCAGATGACATTCCTCACTTGCTGGGCTTAAGTTATGATGCTCTTGGTGAAACTGACAAATCCATTGCAGCCCTTACAAAAGCCCTTATTAACAACGAAACAGATACTCTTTTATACGATATCGGACGACAGTACTTTAAGAACAAGCAGGGTATGACAGCCAGACAGTATCTTGCAAGAGTAATTCATTTATCCAAAAATGATGAACTTATAGAAAAAGCCAGGCTTCTTTTAGGACAGATT
>NZ_JAILGZ010000081.1 GCF_024696245.1 Treponema sp. | reverse complement strand
TTTGATTTTGATGAAGTATACTCTTCTGCCGGCTGGTGTAAAAAACTTTCAGAAGATGAAGACCATGATGAAGATGAACATGAACATCATCATCACGAAGATCATGACGAAGATGAACATGAACATGAACATCACCACGATGATCATGAGGAAGACCATGACCATGACCATAATCCGGCTCATGGAGAAGAAGGCCATCATTGTGATGAACACTGCCACCACCACCATCATCATGAACACCGTCACGAAGGTGAAAGTGAAGATGAATACGGAATCGGTACTTTTATCTACACTCGCAGAAAGCCTTTTGACCGCGTAAAGCTTGATGAATTTGCAAATAAATGGCCAAGAAACATTATCCGCTGTAAGGGACTTATGTGGTTTGGAGATGAACCTGAAATGGCATGGGTATTTGAAACTTCCGGCCGTCAGATTCAGGCTGGTTATTCAGGACAGTGGATTGCTGCCTGTCCTAAAGAAGAGCAGAAACAGATTCTTGAAGCAAATCCACAGATCAAAAAAGAATGGGATCCTGAAGTTGGTGACAGAATGATTAAGCTCTGCATTATCGGACAGAAGCTTGACAAAAAAGCCATCAGTGACGCCCTTGATTCCTGCCTTGCAGACTAAGTAAAATCCGGCTGCAGCAGGTACCTGCAGCCGAACCCGGCAAGGCGCGTACAGCCGAAGCTTAGCGCAGCGTTAATTAAAGACATTAATTATTGGAGGGTTATTTGACATACTTTATTGAAACATGCGCGTGCGAAATATTCGGCTTGAGCAGCGGCGTACAGCCGAAGCCTAGCGCAGCGTTAATTAAACAAATTAATTACTGGATGGTTATATGACATACTTTATTGAAACATATGGATGTGAAATATTCGGCTGAAGCAGGTGCGTACAGCCGAAGCTTAGCGCAGCGTTAATTAAATACATTAATTACTGGATGGATATATGACTTACTTTATTGAAACATACGGTTGTGAGATGAACCTCGCTGAATCCGCATCCGTAGAGAATATTCTTCTTTCCCGAAAATGGACAAAAGCTGAAAACCCTCAGGTTGCTGACCTTGTTATTATTAACACCTGCTCTGTTCGTGCTACAGCCGAAACCCGTATTTTCGGACGCCTCGGTTTTTTTACAGGACTTAAAAAAGTCCGCTCTATGGAAAAAGATGCCAAGGTAAAAAGTGATGAAATGAAGTCTGCCGTAGAGTTTGTCAAAAAAAACGGAAAGGTACCCCTTACCCTTATAGTAATGGGCTGTATGGCTGAACGTCTTTTAAAAACCCTTCAGAAGGACTGGCCCTGCATTGATTATGTTGTAGGAACTTTTGCAAAAAATAAGTTTGGAGACATAATTACTGACGTAGAAGAAGGCCGGGAACCTGTTCAGATAGAAGAAGAACCTGTTTACGTGTTTGCCGAAACATCCTACGAAGAGGGAGCTTTTTCTACCTTTGTACCTATTATGCATGGCTGCAACAATTTCTGTTCTTATTGTATCGTTCCTTATGTCCGGGGCAGGGAAACAAGCCGGGCCCTTAATGAAATCCTCCACGAAATTGATGTACTGTCAGACCGGGGTGTAAAAGAAATAACCCTTCTGGGTCAGAATGTAAACTCCTATAATTCAGACGGCCTTACATTCCCTCAGCTGCTTAAAAAAATCAGTGCCTACCTTGATGAAAAAAAATCCAGCATAAGATGGATACGTTTTGAGTCCAGTAACCCTAAGGATTTCTCTGATGAATTAATTGAAGTAATTGCTTCTGACCCTCATGTTTGTAAAGGCATTCACGTTGCAGTACAGCATGGTTCAACAAGAGTTCTTAAGGCAATGAACCGTAAATATACAAGGGAAGCTTATCTTGAGCTTGTATCAAAAATAAAGAAAAGTATTCCTGATGCAGCCCTTACCACAGACTTAATGCTGGGATTCCCTGGAGAAAGTGAAGAAGATTTTGAAGAAGTTCTTTCCCTCCTTAAGGAAGTTCAGTATTCATCTGCCTTTATGTATTACTATAATCCTCGTGAAGGAACTCCTGCAGCCAGAATGGAAAACCAGATTCCTCTGGAAGTTAAAAAAGAGCGCCTTCAGAAAGTTATAGACCTTCAGCTTAAGATTCAGTCTCAGGTAATGGAAAAAAGGGTAGGTAAAACAGTTACTGTTCTTTGTGACATTATAAGCCGTGATAACCGCAGTGAACTTCTTGGTAAAACTTCCCTTAACGAAAGGGTTGCATTTACTGCCAAACCATCCCTTATAGGTCATTTTGCAACTGTAAGAATAGACAGCCTTAACGGTAATACCTTCAGGGGTACTCTGATAGAGTAGGCTTTGTCTTTAATGTGCCGGTAAAAAATGCCGATAAATGAAAAGAGATTATTTTTGAGGTAGGCTATGCTTTTAAAACTTATAGGAATCCTTATAGTCGCAGTAGTAGTTGCAGTTCTTACCGGTTTTAATCTGGATAATCGTTGTGATGTATGGATTTTTCATAATTTTGAAAATGTTCCGGTTTTCTATACCATTCTTGCTTCTTTTATAGCAGGAGTAATAATTACAGTTTTTGTTCAGGCTTTTAATTCATCATCATCTTCTTCAAGGGATGAAGAGTATAAAAGTAAAAAGCCAGGTAAAGAAAAAAAAGATAAACATGAAAAAAAAGAAGAGGATGTTTTTTCAAAATGAAAGGAAAGTCCATCTTTTTTCTTTTAATACTTTTTTCTGTCTCATCAGCTCTCTTTGCTCAAAGTCAAAAAAAGTCTGCCCTTACATTAAAAAATGAGGCCCTTAAAAAAAATGACCTTAACACTTCCATAGAATATCTTCTTTCCAATGCAGATAATACAGCTACTTCTGCAGATAAAAGGGCTCTTCTTTATCTTGCAGCAGGACTACTTGAAGAATCCCAGCTTTATGATCAGGCAGCAGATGCTTATGTAAAGGCTGCTGCTATTAGTGCCGGTAATGCTCAGGGAATGCCGGAAGTTACAAATGAAGAAATAGTTCTTTGTGCTGTCAGGGCAAGTCTTGCAGCCGGTTCTTTTGAAACTGCAGAAAGTTACCTTAACAGTGCAGTAAGGTCATCTAAAGACAGTAAAGTTCAGGCTTATGTAAACCTTTATTCAGCATGGGTTTCACTTTGCAGGATTAAGGAATATTCCCAGGCATCAGATACACTGGAACTTCTTAAGGCTTATGCTTCCATGTCTTCAATGAAAGAAGTCCGTCATCTTGTTGTATTTACCCTCTGGTATGTTACCGGAAAATCCATGTACGCAGATATCCTTAAATCTGAATATCCTTCTTCTCCTGAAGCCCTTATCGTACAGGGAAAAATAAATCTTGCCCCCGTACCTTTCTGGCTTTATATGGTACGTAATGTTTCTCAAACAGAAGACACTGCTGCAGTTAAAAATGATTCTGAAAAAAGCAAGGTTCAATCTGAAGAAAATAAAGATTCCGATAAGGTAGAAAGGCAGCTGGGACTTTTCAGAAACAGACAGAATGCCCTTGATTTAACGGATGCCCTTAAGAAAAAAGGTTTTGACGCATATATTATAGAAGATGTACGTTCATCCGGAACAAAATATCACATAGTTGTAGTGGCAGAAAATGCAGAAGGAACAATGGGACTTAAGCTTAAGGATGCCGGCTACGAAAGCTATATTCTTCAGTAAAAGCCTGGGTGTAAAGCTGCCTTGTTGTAAAGTTCTTTCCTTTTCTTTATAATCTTTTAACTATGTCAGAAAGAAACGAAAAAGAGTTATGTCATTGGGCTGACCAGCAGGCTGCCCGTATTTTAAAGGAAAAGGGAGACCTTCCTTCTTATACCTGTGCATCAGGAATCACACCTTCTGGAACAGTTCACATTGGAAACTTCCGCGAAATCATTACTGTTGACCTGATTGTCCGTGCTTTGCGTGACAGAAATAAGAATGTCCGCTTTATCTATTCCTGGGATGACTATGATGTATTCCGTAAAGTTCCTGGCAATATGCCTGAACCTGAAGAACTTAACAAATATCTCCGCTATCCTATTACTATGGTTCCTGATACTTTTGGCAGGGACGAAAACTATGCCCGCCATCACGAAGTTGATATAGAAAAACAGCTTCCACGTGTTGGTATTCATCCTGAATTTCTTTATCAGGCAAGCCGTTACCGTGCAAACCGTTATGCAGAAGGTATGAAAAAGGCTATGCAGAATCGTGAACTTATCAAGCAGTGCCTTAATGAATACCGCGATGATGAACACAAGATGAAGCCGGAAGATGTTTACTGGCCGGTAGCTGCCTTCTGCTGTAAGTGTAACAAGGATACAACAGAAATCGTAGATTACGATGGTGAATACGGCGTTACTTACAGATGTACAAGCTGTGGTCACGAAGAAAAGGGTGACCTCCGTACTTCAAAGGAATTTAAACTGGGCTGGCGTGTAGACTGGCCTATGAGATGGAACGAAGAAAAGGTTGTATTTGAACCAGGTGGAAAGGATCATATCAGTCCTGGTGGAAGTTACGATACAGCTAAACTTGTTTCTAAAAAGGTATTCGGCTGGGATGCACCTGTTACAATGAAGTATGACTTTGTTAAACTTAAGGGTGTTCCAGGAAAAATGTCTTCTTCTAAGGGAAAGGTTATTTCTCTTGTAGATGCCCTTGAAGTTTATCAGCCTGAAGTTCTCCGTTATATTTTTGCATCAAATAAAGTTGACCACGAATTCTCAATCAGCTTTGACCTTGATGTTCTTACAATTTACGAAGCCTATGACAGGACTGAACGTATTGTATGGGGTGTAGAAGAACCTAAAGAAAAGGATCCTGCTAAAAAGGAAAGCATCATTCTTCGTGAAAAACGTATTTACGAACTCAGCCAGATTGACGGACTTCCTTCTGTAATGCCTTATCAGATTTCATTCAGGCTCCTTACAACTCTTCTTCAGACTTATTCCGGAGATATTGATGCTGTGATTAAGTCTCTTGGTGATGTAAAACCTGAACAGGAAGAATGTCTCCGCCGTCGTGCAGTTTGTGCCTGGTACTGGATTACAGAAAGTGCTCCTGACTGTGCAGCTGATATGTGTTTCAGAATCCGTGATGATGGAAGCAAAGCAGAAGATATTACAGGTGATATGCTTACAGCTGTTCAGAAAGTACGTGATGAAGTTGTATCAAAGCTTGAAACATTTGCCCTTGATAAGGAATGTCAGCAGGCTATGTACAATATTGCTACATCTCTTGGACTTGAAGCAAAGGCTCTCTTTACTGCCCTTTATCATGCCCTTATTAATAAGGACCAGGGACCACGTCTTGCAAACTTTATGAAGATCATCGGAAAAGAGCGTCTTACAAAGATTTTAAGCGTATACTGATTTTTAAGGACTAAAGCTTTAGTCTTTACGGTATAAAAAAAGGTGGTCTTAAGTTAATTTTAATTACGGCCACCTTTTTTTTGTTTTAATGTTTTATACTGTCTTATTTAATTTCAAGAATCAAAAGATCCTTTGCCTTTATAAGGAGACTGTCTCCAGAGCAGATTGTTTTGTCTGTAAGAAGGTCCCTGGCATTAAGGGGAAGGGTTATTTTTTTATCTTCACTGTTTTGATTCAGAATAAAATAGAATTTTTTTCCTTCAGCAGATACCCTGCAGGTAGTTTCAATTCCTTCTTCTTCCGGTAAAAGTTGTTTGATTCCTGCTTCTTCCGTAATGTTAAGGATAAGCTTTCTTAAGAATGAATCATTTTTATCAAAACAGCAGCCTGCATACCAGGCCTTACCTTTTCCAAAAGAATTTTTTGTAAGGACTGGAGTGCCGGCATAAAAATCACTGCCGTAAGTTGCAATTACTTCTGCTGTGTCAGGATGAATTATGTCTGCAAGAATCAGAGCCGGATATTCACCTTTTAACTTACCTTCCTTAATTACCAGTGAATTAGGTTTGCCAGGTAAAAGGGCGTCTGTTTCTTCTGCCCATATTCCACATACCTTTCTTAATTCTCCAGGATAGCCCTTATCTGTTACAAGATCATTTTCATCTGTCATTCCGCTCATAACTGTTGTAAGGAAAGCTCCGCCCTTTTCTACAAAGTTCTGGATTTTTGCTGCATTTTTCTCGCTGATCATGTAGAGGGCCGGAGCTATAACTACCTTGTATCTGTCCAGACTTTCTTCCGGAGAAATAACATCTACAGAAATATTGAGTTTACAGAAGGCATCGTAGTATTTGTAGACTTCGTCTGTATATTTAAAATCTACTGATGGACCTGAACTGAACATTACTCCCCACATACAGTTCCAGTCAAAAAGAATAGCAGCTTCTGCTTTTTCAGTTGAACCAAGGAATGAATCAGAGAGTTTTTTTAATTCTTTTCCAAGGGCAGCTGTTTCCTTAAAAACTCTTGTTTCAGATGTAGGGTAGTGGTCAATTACTGCTCCATGGAATTTTTCACAACAGCCGCGGCTTCTTCTCATCTGAAAGAACATAACTGTATCAGCTCCGTGGGCAACTGCCTGGTAACTCATAAGACGCATTACACCCGGTCTTTTAAGTGAATTATATGGCTGCCAGTTTGTAACGCTTGGTGTCTGTTCCATAAGACAAAAAGGCTTATCCCTTTTAAGTCCCCTCATTACTTCATGATTGAATGCCGTGCGGGTATAGGAATCATCTGGAGAAGGATAATTGTCCCAGCTTATAAAATCCATGTAAGGAGCAAACTTTGCATAGTCAAGTTCCGGGTAGGTGCTCATAAGGTTTGTTGTAACCTTTGCATCCGGCAGAACTGAATGAATTGCATCAGCTTCCATACGGTACATATTAACTATTCCTTCTGTGTTAAATCTGTAATAGTCAATTGTCTGAATCTGCATGTTGGTTCTGTTATAGTTCCAGCGTTCACTTATGTGATCAGGAACCTGAATGTCATCCCAGTCATAGTAGGTGTGACTCCAGAAGGCTGAATTCCATTTTTGATTAAGGTTTTCTATTGTGCCGTATTTATTTTTAAGCCATTGCCTCCAGGCTTTTTTACAGTTTTCACAATAGCATAAGCCGCCGTATTCATTGGAAATATGCCATGCAAGAATGCTGGTGTTTTTGCCGTAACGTTCTGCAAGTTTTTTTGCCAGCAGGGGTGCGTACTTTTTATAGGTTGGACTGTTAGGACAGGAATTATGTCTTGAACCGAAATTGTGTTTTCTGCCATCTATATCGGTACGGAGAATATCCGGGTACTTTCTTGCCATCCATGCAGGGTGAGCAGCTGTAGAAGTTGCCATACAGATTTTCATTCCCTTTTCTGTAACCATATTTACGATTCTGTCCAGATCAGAAAAATCGTATTCATTTTCTGACGGCTGCAGTCTGGCCCAGCTGAAAACATTAAGGGTTACAATGTCTATTCCTGCTTCAGGAAGAAGTTCCATATCCCTTTTTCTTTCTTCAAGACTCCACTGTTCAGGATTGTAATCACCACCGTAAAGAATCTTGTTTACATTTTTGTCGTTAATCATAAAATCTCCCTTCTCTTTATCTTATCCTTTTATTCTATAAAGTAAAGTAATAATAAAAAAGCCGTTCCCACATTAAGCAGGAACAGCTTTTAAGGTTTTCATAAAATTCCAGCTGGAATTATTTGTTCCACAAATCTACTTTTTCCTTAATAAGGCCGGTAAGTATTTTACCTGCTTCATCAAGTTTCATGTCCAGAAGTTTCTGCTGTAAAGCTTTCCACTGTCTGTCAAAGTCTTCCGGTTTTCCAAGTACAATAAGGGCAAGATCACTTTTAACTTCACCATCAGCTGCCGTAACCATTTCGTTTACGTTCTGAGGAAGGGCGTACTGCCATACCTGTCCATGTTTAGATATTCCCAGCTCTTCAGGAGAAGGGAAGAGGTCAATCCACATTTCTGCACCATAGGCTTTAAGTGTTTCTTTTTCTACATTCAGATAGTTGGCAATGATTGCTTCCTTTGATGCAGGAGTAATTCTGTCTCCTTTGGAATCAAGGGCTGCATTACCTGCCTGTGGGAAAGGATAGCACCATCTGCCTACACCTGTTCTTGCAGGATAGTTAGGATCTGTAGAAGCAGCCTTCATTTCTTCTGCAGTGCGGACTCTTTTGCCTTCTTCATTTACAGTATAGTTAATGCCTTCGATTCCCCAGTTACAGAGAATCTGTGCTTCTTCTGAACACATCCAGTCAAGAAATTTAAATGCGAGTTCCGGATTTTTGCAGCTTCTTGAAATTGCAATTCCCCATCCCCCTGAATAACCGTAGTCTTTTCTTGAAGGGTCTTTGGTAGTGTAATCAGCCTGTACAGGAAGATAGGCATAGGTTCTGTCTTCCATGTTGTTGTTAATAAGTGAAGAGCGGGCTTCTCCATAACCCCAGGTTGGATAAGAAATACCCAGTACCCTTCCTGAAGCAATCTTTGCCCTCCATACATCTTCTTTTTGTGTAAAGCTTTCCGGATCAAGAAGACCATCGGCGTTAATTTTGTTAAGCCATTTATAGAATTTGTAAATATCCTTGTTAAGGAATTTATACTGAGCTTCAAGGGTGTCCTGATTTACAATCCACTGACCGTCATCAGGATAACCTATGGTATAGTTTCCGGGATTAGAAAGGTCAATGTACCACTGCCAGGTATCAATAAGAAGGGAAAGACCGATTGTTTTTTGTCCGTTAATTGTTGGGTGCAGGTTTATATAATCCCTCAGGGCTTTTTCATAGTCATCAAGGGTACGGATTACAGGATAACCCAGTTCCTTAAGGACAGCATGTTGAAGCTGCATGGAACCGCTTGTTTCAAAGATTTCGCTTTTGACACCATAAGTTCCTACTGTGTAGATGTGTGGATCTGATGGTGAATTACGGAGTTTTACAATCTGGTCGCCGTACAGTTTTTTCATGTTGTCACCATATTTTTCTATAAGGTCATCCAGAGGAATAACTGCACCGGCTTCTATAAGTTTTGTAAGTTCACCTTTTGCAAAGATAAGGTCAGGAAGGTCTCCGCTTACCAGCATAAGTGGTATTGCATTTGTATCTCCTGCAACAGGATGTTCCAGTTCAAGGGCAACTCCTGTTCTTTTGGTAATTTCTTTTGCAACAGGATCAGTAAAGTAAATGTCTTCACTTAAATCTGAAGTAAACATTGTCAGTACAACAGCATCACCAAAGTCAGGCTTATTAACGCAAGCTGTAAGGAAAATACTGCATGCCGCTGCAAGTGCTGCTTTTTTTAATAATTTCATTTTCTACTCCTTGACTGCACCTAAGGTAATGCCGCTTACAAAATATTTCTGTACAAAAGGATAAACTATAAGAATAGGTACTGTACAGACAATTGTTATAGCCATTTTAATTGCTTCAGGGCTCTTGGTAGAATTCTTCAACGCTTCTGAATGAATGTCAACACTACTTCCCGTCTGACTTACACTATCCAGAACTTTCATAAGTTCAAACTGAAGTGTAGAAAGACTTGTTCTGTGGCTTCTTGTCATGTAGATGTAAGTAGAGTACCAGTCGTTCCAGTGACCTACAGCAACAAAAAGCATTACGGTTGCAAGAACCGGTTTGCACATTGGAAGAATAATCTTAAAAAATATTGTCAGGTCATTGGCACCGTCAATACGGGCGGCTTCTGAAAGTGCCTGAGGAATATTAAGCATAAAGCTTCTGATAAGAATAATATTATAGGCACTGATCAGTGACGGAATAATATAAACCCAGAAAGAATTAAGAAGGTGAAGGTTTCTCATAAGGAGATAACCTGGAATAAGTCCTCCTGAAACATACATGGTAATAATCAGTATTCTCAGGAAAGGTTTACGGGCTATAAAGTCATGTCTGCTTAAAGGATAGGCAAACATAGCACAGCAAAGTGTTCCTAAAAATGAACCAAGTATGGTTCTTATAACTGAATTAAAGAAAGCTGTTCCAAGATTACTTCCTGTAGTAAAAAGATCAGAGTAATTTTTAATGGTAGGCTTTCTTGGAAAAATTGTAATACCTCCCTTAACAGTATCTACTGCATCATTAAGGGATTTTGCAAGTACATTAAGAAATGGATAAAGCGTAACAATTACAACCAGTATCATTACTAATGAACTTATTAAATGTATATGTCTTTTTTTAGTTACCATCATTTCACCTGTCTCCCTTTTTACATGATATTGCTGTCAAAACGCTTTGCGATTCTGGTTGCAATTACAATCATAAAGATACTTACCAGGGATTTAAAAATACCCAGGGCAGTACCGTAAGAAATATTGTACATGGAAATACCGTAGTCAATGATGTATTTGTCAAGAACCTGAGCAACAGGATCTACAACAGGATTAGAAAGAAGCCACTGTTTTTCAAAACCGATATTGATGATATTACCCACATTCATAATAAAGAGGGTAATAATTGTAGTTCTGATTCCAGGAAGTGTTACATGCCAGATTTTATGCCAGCGGTTGCAGCCGTCAACTTCTGCAGCCTCGTAAAGCTGTTCATCGATTCCGGCAATGGCAGCAATATAAATAATTGCATTCCAGCCTGTTTCCTTCCATACGTCAGCAAATGTTACAATCCACCAGAATAATTTTCTGCTGGCCATAAAGGCGTAAGGTTCTTTTATTACGTTAAGTTTTACAAGAATGTCATTTATTGTACCGCTTGGTGAAAGAGCAGAGGAAACGATGTTTGCAACAATTACCCAGGAAACAAAGTGTGGAAGGTAAGAAACTGTCTGTACAAATTTCTTTGCCCTGATAGAAGATACTTCGTTAAGGAAAATAGCAAAGGTTATAGGAAATATTGTTCCTGCTGTAAGACCCAATAAACTCATTCCGATGGTGTTCCAGAGAACCTGCCTGAACTTTGGAGCAAGAATAGGATCCGTAAACATTCTTTTAAACTGATAGAGTCCTACGAATTTAGACTTTGTAAATCCTAAGAATGGATGGTATTCCTCAAATGCCATAAGCCATCCTGTAAGTGGAATATAGCAGAATATAATCAGCCAGATAACGAAAGGTACTGACATGAGGAATAAGTAACGCTGTGAATAAATCTTTTTCCCGAGGGAAGATTTATGAATTAATGTAACTTCATTTTCTTTCATGCTAATAAGGTAGCACCCCAATCAGCAGAAAAAAACATTAAAAATTACAAGAAAAAACTTAGAAAAAAATTATTCTTCCTGATTTTTGTTGTTTACTCCGGCCTTAAATTCTTTTGGAGTAAGGCCTGTATGCTTTTTAAACTTCATAAAAAAATAGTCAGTATTGGTATAGCCAACCATTTTTGATATCTGATAAACCTTTAAATTTGTTTCTGTAAGCTTTTTCTTTGCTTCTTCAATACGAATCTGATCAAGAAAGTTGTTAAACTGAACTCCGGTCTGTTCCTTAAATTTTTTTCCAAGGTAGGCGCTGTTACAGTAAAAGAGCTGACCTAAGCTTTCAAGTTTAAGGTCTTCAAAGTAATTTGTTTTTATATATGCAATTACTTTTGTAATGGTAGAAGTAGAAGTATTGGAATTAAAATTTTCAATAAATTCAAAGCTGTAATTTTTTATGATTTCTATTACGTCATTAAATCTCTTTTTTTCAAGAATGGCAGGAACCAGTTCATAGGCAGAATGAATTTTAAATTCCCGGCCTTCATATTTTTTAAAGAGGCTGGACTGTAATTCAATAAGAAAAGTAATGCACTGGGTCTTAACTGTGTCAGGGTTTTTTGTAGCATTAAGGGAACGGGAACAGTTTTCAAGACACTGGCTGAGCCTTTCTTTATCGTAGGTTTCGATAGAGAATACAGCTTCAGAAATATAACGTTCCAGATTAAATTTATCCTTAAGAATGTTTTCTTTTTCCTGACCGGATTTTAAAAGTTCATAATCTCCTGCAAAAAAGAGCAGCTGAGAATCCTTTCTGCATTCAAGGAATGATTTAAGTGCTCCGTCTATTCCATGCTGCCTGCTGCCGGAAACTGCAAAAGGTGCACTCTGGAATCTCTGTATGAATCTTTCTGCCGTTCTTTCAATAACATCAGTGGCTGTATCTGTAAAAAGGGCTATTACATCTTTATCATGTATAAGGATTACAGGTTTAAGCTGACTGAAAGCATTGTTAACTTTTTTTTCAAGCTCACTTATTTTGTCTGAGTAATTGCATTTTTCACTGCTAAAAAGAAGGGCCTGGTAATCATGGTTGTCATCAAATCCTTCCGGAAAAGCATCTTCCTTTACACCAAATAAAAAAAGCTGGGAAAAGCACTGACTTATGTCTGTTGTATCCTTTAAGGCTGTACTGCTTTCCCTGGCAATTTCCCTGACTTTTTCTTCAAGAATATCTTCATCTATTGGTTTTACAAAATATCCCTTCGCTCCGTAGTTTACTGCCTCCTGGGCATATTCAAAATCGGAAAATCCGGAAAGAATAAGGAAATTTATATTTTTATTAAAAGCTGAATCTGGATTTTTCTTAAGTTCAGATATTTCTTTTATAACTTCAATGCCTGTTTTTACCGGCATTTTAATATCCAGAAGAACCAGATCCGGTTTAAGTTCCCTTATTTTATCTACAGCCTGCTGTCCGTCAGATGCTTCACCGCATATTTCATAACCGCATTTTGTCCAGTCTATGATTTTTTTGAGGCCGCTTCTTATACTTTTTTCATCGTCTGCTATGAGAACTTTAAGCATTGTCATTCTCCTGTAATCAAAGGAAGTGTCAGAGTAATTGCAGTAATTATACCCGGAGTACTGTCAATTGTTATTCCGTATTTCTGTCCGTAAAAAAGTTTAATACGCTGATTTACGTTTACAAGTCCCAGTGAAGAACGGAAATCTTCTACATTGTTATTGTTAAGCCTCTTGTTAAGTTCGTCAAGTTTTTCATTGCTTATTCCTTCACCGTTGTCCTGAACGGTAATTTTAAGAAGGGTTTCTCCGTTTTCTTCCACAGTCCTTATGAGAATGTAAATAAAGCCATTTTCTGTTTTAGATTCAAGACCATGGGCAAAACAGTTTTCTACCAGAGGCTGTATAAGAAGAGGTATTATTTTAATGTTTTTTATTTCGCATAAAGGAACAATATCAAAGGAAATTCTTTCTCCAAAACGTTTATGCTGAATATCAAGGTAGTTACCTACAATTTCTATTTCCTGAGAGAGAAGAACATTTTCATCCTTTACAGAAAGATTGTATCTGAGAATCTTTGTAAGAATCTTAAGCATGTAAGGAACATCCTTATCTTCGCAGCTTAAGGCCTTCATCCTTATGTGTTCCAGGGTATTAAAAAGAAAATGAGGGTTTATCTGTGCGCTGAGCATTTTAAATCTGATGTCATTTTGTCTTGCTGTCAGCTGTTCCTTTTCTATATCCCGCATGTAAACTTCATTAATAAGTTTTTTTATTTTAAGTGATGTTTCATAAACTGAATCATAGATTTCAGAAAATTCATCCTTTCCCCCTATGGAAGGAGAAATGTCAAAATTGTTCATGCCTACACTTTGAATACCATTCCTTACCTGATAAACCCTTTTATGAATGGAAAAGGCAAGTATGATTATCATCAGCAGGGAAGACAAAATAAAAGCAATGAACATTATGGAAATATTCATCTTAAACTTTGATGTAGTTTTTGAAAGATTTTCCAGGGAAACAAGAAGGTTTATCGTAAAGATTTCATTCTGACCCCTTAAGGGAGAGAATTCTTTTCTTAAAATGCTGAAAGTTTTTCCGTTAAGCTTAATGGTATCCCTGTCTTTGCTTCCTACAAGATTTATCAGGGTCATGTCAGGATCTTTTAATGAACTGAAGAGGCTCTGACTCTTTAATTCAATAAGGGAGGTAAAGGCAATATTTTTAAGCTTTTGATTTATATAATCGCTGTTGATGTTTATGCACATTACTCCTTCGAGGCTTTCGTCGCTGCCATTCCATACCGAACGTATCATGGCAAGATGATTTTTACCTGTAATTGAATCATTTTTGTAACACCAGAAAGGTGCTCCCTTAAGTTCAACAGCTTTTCTGTACCAGTCACTTCTGGTTACTATATATGTGTTCTTTGTAAAAAAGGAATTGTCATGAAGGGTCATGTTTGAAGTGTAGTATCTTACACTGGAAATGGAATAATAGGCTTTTAAAAGGTCATCAAGAAATTTAATTTTCTGGTAAGCCTGGTACACTTCAAGGGGAGTCCTGTACTGATGACCGTTAATTTCCTTTATGGTTTTATCCAGGTAAAGTACATCAGACAAGTCGGTTATGCTTGTAAAAGTTTCATTCAGAAAGGAATGAATGTTTTTTACTGAACTTTCAGCTTCCTTACTTTCCCAGCCTGTAAGGGTTTTAGACAGCCATGAAATAAAAACTGTAAATGCAAGAAGCAGTGGAATAAAAAAGGTAACAGCATAAATAACATAAAGTTTCTGGGAAATCTTAAATCTGTTTATTTTTGAAAATAAATTATTCAGTAACTTCATTGTATATTTTATAGTGAAGGATTTATGCCATAAAGACAATATAATCTTTATGGCATAGAATTAATTAAAAGCTTTTAAGAAGACTGCTTGCAGAATCAAGTGCACTTGCAGCTGTAGAAGCTGCTGATTTTGTTATTTCTTCTGCCTTTTCCTTGATTTCATCAGAGTTTTCTGTAATGCTGTTTTTAATTTCCTTTGCAGCAGATTCAACTGCAGAATTGTATACTTCTGATGCGTCCTTGATGTTTTGAATCTGTTCATCAAGAGTTTGAGAAGTGGATTTTTTTGTTGTTGTGCTTTCTTCTGCTGTTGTTTCTGAAGCCTTTTCTTCAGCTGTCTGATTTTTTGAATTGTTTTTTGAACATCCTGTCATTGCAGCTGCTGTAAATGCAGCAAGAATTAATGCTGCAGCAATTTTTTTCATTTTTTATCCTCCAGAGGGTGAATGAATTATAAAAAAAATTATATCAGCAAGATTAAAAAATAAAAAGTTTTTTGCTGAAATTTATAGTGTTTTTTTTAAGGCTCTTTGAAACTATCCTTAAGATACAATACGAGTTTAGTCTTAATAAAAAGGGGAGTTTGTATGAAAAAGATTTTAAGATCTCTGGCAGCTGCAGCATCAGCTTTACTGGTTCTCTCTGGCTGTGCAAGTACATCATCTTCAGGCAGCACGTCGCCTCAGTATACACAGAAGGGCTGGAAGAGTGTAAAGATTCATGGTGGCGGAATGGTACCAGGTCTTATTTACAATACAAGTAAACAGGGCCTTCTTTATGCCCGCACTGATATGGGAGGAGCTTACCGTTTTGATCCGTCATCTCAAAGCTGGATTCCCCTTACTGATTTTGCAGGCGTAGAAGATTATGGCCGTCTTGGTATTGCCAGCATTGCTACAGATCCTGTTGAGCCAAACAGACTTGTAATTGCATCCGGAACTTACACCAACGACTGGGAAAAGGGACCTTCCCAGATGCTTGTTTCTGAAGACTATGGAAATACATTTAAAAGAATTGATATGTATAAGTCAGACGGTAAGCCTCTTAAAATGGGTGGTAACATGCCTGGCCGCGGTGCTGGTGAACGTCTTGCCATAGATCCTAACAATAATAAAATCATTTACTTCGGAAGTTTTGGCGATGGTCTTTATAAAAGTGAAGATTATGGTCATTCATGGAAAGAAGTAAAATCTTTCCCTGTAAAAGGAAATGTATATGATGAAGGTTTCAGTACCTGGTCACATTTTGATCACTACTTTGGAATCATGTGGGTTGTATTTGATCCAGAAAGCGGAACTCCTGGAAGCGGCAGTAAAAACATTTACTGTGGTGTAGCTGACACAAGACATACAGTTTATGAATCAAATGACGCAGGTGCAAGCTGGCATCCTCTTGAAGGTCAGCCTGAAATCGGAGACTTCAGCTATGATACTCCGGAAGCAAAAAAAGCCCGTGCTGCTTCTACACATAAACATATGACCGGTGATGTATGTTCCTGTCACATGTACTATCCTCTTAAGGGAGTTTATTCTCCAAAGGGAGAACTTCTTGTTTCTTATAATGCCGGCTTTGGCCCATATTCATCTTCTTACTGGGGCGGCGCAATCTGGAAGTTCAATTTTAAAACCCGTCAGTGGACAGATATTTCCCTGCCTCCTCATGACCCTGATCCAAGCTATGCAACAACAGACAGAGCTGTAGGAAGTGTTGCTGTAGATTATCAGAATCCTGATACCCTTATTGCCGTTACCATGAATGAATGGTGGCCTGATGAATATATCTACCGTTCAACAGATGGTGGTGCAAGCTGGGATCCTATCTGGTATCTTGACGGATATCCTAATCGTGTAGACAAGTATTCAATTGATATTAAAGATGTACCATGGCTTGACTGGGGTACACAGAAAACTCTCCCTGAAGAAAATCCAAAACTTGGATGGTGTATTGCAGATATTGAAATCGATCCATTTGATTCAAACCGCATGATGTATGGAACTGGTGCCGGAATTTATTCAACTGGAAATCTTACTGACTGGGACAAGGGTAAGCGTGTTAATTTTATTCCTTATGCAGAAGGAATCGAAGAGTGTGCCGTACTTGATCTTATAAGTCCTACAGAAGGTGCCCATCTTATTTCCGGTGTAGGAGATATTGGTGGTTTTGTTCACTATGATCTTACTAAAGCTTCACCTATGATTGTTAATCCAAATATTAGTGGTGTCAGCAGTCTTGATTATGCTGCAGATGATCCTAATTACATTATCCGCATGGGAGATGGAAAACTTATGTTCTCTTATGACGGTGGTGATGAATGGGAACCTGCAAAAACTTTTATAGCAGGTGCCAATGAAGGCTGGGGTGGAAGTGCTGCAGTAAGTGCTGATTCACTTGTAATAGTATGGGCTCCAAATAATCTTGTACCAAGCTGGTCTGATGATGAAGGTGAACACTGGAATGTCTGCAAGGGACTCCCTGAAAACTGTAAGGTAGTAAGTGACCGTGTAAACAAGGATAAGTTCTATGCCTTTGGTGGAGATAAAAAATTCTATGCAAGTTCAGACGGCGGAAAAACCTTTACTATGGTAAACAGCAGCTGGAATAAATCAGGTAAAGAAAGCTGGTCCAGTGACTTAAATGCAGTTATCGGATGCGAAGGTCACCTTTGGTTTGCAGCAGGAGAAGCAGGTCTTTACCATTCAGAAGATGGAGGGGCAAGCTGGACTTCTATCAGCGGTTTTGATAATGCAATGGTTGTAGGTCTTGGTAAGGCAAAGGATGATTCTTCTTATCAGGTGCTCTATACAAACAGTAAGTATAAAGGAAAATACGGCATCTATATGTCAGAAGACAAGGGTGCAAGCTGGGTACGCATAAACGATGATAATCATCAGTATGGTGCAGCAAATACTGCCATTACCGGTGACCCTCGTGTTTATGGACGTGTTTACCTGGGAACAAACGGACGCGGTATTGTTTATCGTGACGTTTTTGAAAACTGATATTAAAAGCTTAAAATAGACTCCGTTTAAAACTTTTTTAGCTTTTTTACCCTGCCTGCTGTCAGTAGTGCAGGGTATTTTTATTTAAATCGTGGTAAAAAAAATAAAATCCTATGTGTTCTATCTATCTTTAATTTATAGTATATTATCTGTAGAGAATATTCATATTTTTTAAGAGGTTAGTTAGTATGAGTGAGAATTGCAGTGGCAGCTGTTCAAGCTGTAATCAGAACTGTGAAAAGCGCTCCCTTAAAGAGAGTCTTCATGAAGGTTCAAGTGTTAAAAAAGTAATAGCAGTTGTTTCAGGAAAAGGTGGTGTAGGTAAATCTCTTGTAACAAATCTTCTTGCATGTAAAGTTCATCGTGATGGATTTAAAACAGCAATTCTTGATGCAGATATTACCGGTCCTTCAGTTCCAACAGCCTTTGGTCTTCATGGAGAAAAGGCAGAAGCCGGAACAATGACAATGAAAGACGGCAAGGCTCAGGAATATCTTAAGTCTGTTAAAACATCTACAGGCATTCAGATTATGAGTATGAACTTTCTTCTTCCTGAAGAAAATACTCCGGTTATCTGGAGGGGTCCTGTAATTTCTGGTGCTGTAAAACAGTTCTGGACTGATGTTGTATGGGAAGACGTAGACTTTATGTTTGTTGACTGTCCTCCTGGAACTGGTGATGTTCCACTTACAATCTTCCAGTCTCTTCCTGTTGATGGAATTATTGTAGTTGCATCTCCACAGCAGCTTGTACGTGTAATCGTAGAAAAGGCTGTAAATATGGCAAACATGATGAATGTACCTATTCTTGGTCTTGTAGAAAACATGAGTTATGTTCAGTGTCCTGATTGTGGCAAACAGATCCGTATCTTTGGAGAGAACAATATTGAAGGAATCGCAAAGGATTATGGACTTAAGGTTCTTGCCCGCATTCCTATTGAACAGAAAATGAGTGTAACAGTTGATAACGGAGAAATCGAAAGTCTTGACGTTAATTACGTTGACGAAGCAGCTGCTTCAGTAGAAAGTCTTCTTAAATAAATGAAACTCATTTGTGCTCCCATGGCAACTCTTAGTCACGAAGCTTTCCGCAGAATTACAGAAAGCTTTGGAGGCTGCCATGAGTATTTTACCGAAATGATTAATGCCACTTCCTTGCTGCACAATGGTCCATGGGAGAAATATTATCTTATAAACGAAACTGCTCCGGAAAAAATTGTCTGGCAGCTTACAGGCAGTGAAGCAGAAAAAGTAGCAGCTGCTGTTCCTCTTGTTTGTGAACATGGAGGAATAGGAGTTGACCTTAACATGGGCTGCAGTGCACCTCAGATTTACAGAACAGGTGCAGGTATTGCCTGGATGATAAAGGATATTTCACAGACACGTAATCTTGTTAAGCTTGTTAAAAAAGAACTTGAAAAAGCAGAAAGTCTTTACGGAAGACACTTCAGGTTCAGTGTAAAGTGCAGGCTGGGAGATGAAGATTACACTAAAGAAAAGTATTTTGATTTTATCCAGATGCTTTATGATGAGGGAGTAGAACTTCTTACCCTTCATCCAAGAACAAAAAAAGAAAAGCTTGCCCGTTTTCTTCCAAAATATGAAATGGCAGAAGAAACTGCCTGTCGTTTTAAAAATCTGCAGGTTTATGTAAACGGAAATATAAAGGATTTGCCATCTGCTCTTTATGCTGCAAAACTTTGTCCTTCAGTAAAAGGAATGATGATTGCCCGTCAGGCTGCTGTCAGTCCCTGGATTTTCTCTCTTCTTGATTCAAAGCTTAACTCTAATCCCTTAAAGGTTGATAAAGTTGACCGTATGCAGACCGCATTGGATTTTACGGATTATGTAGAAAAATATCAGCCGGAAGAGTTTTATCGTACCCGCATACAAAGATTTTTTGCCTATTACTGCAGCCAGTTTTTCTTTGGTCATGCTTTTTCTGCAGAAGTTCTTAATTATACTGGTATTGAAGATACAAAGAAAAAAATTGAGGGCTACTTTGAACGTAACCCTCATGAAAGATTTTTAGAACTTAATTAATCTGATTAAAAAATAACTACATTCTGTCCAGATAAGGAACAAGAACAAGTTCCATTGCACTTTTAAGTACAGTATGTGTGCACTTGGCAAGGGCAAGACGGGCTTTTGCAAGCTTTCCATCTGATTCCGCAATAGACATAATAGGACAGTCCCTGTAGAAACTGCTGAATGCCTTACTTACATCATAAATGTAAATTGCCATTGCACTAGGATCAAAATTCTGGGCTGCATAAGAAACAGTTTTAGGGAATCTCTGCAGGGCTTTAATAAGTTCCCATTCGCTTTCGTGGGTAAGAAGGGAGAGACTTTCCCTGTCTTCTGCAGGTTCAAGACCACTTTCCTTTGCCTTACGGAGAATTGAAGCAATGCGTGCTCCCATATACTGAAGGTATGGTCCTGTGTTTCCGTTAAAGCTAAGGCTTTCTGCAGGATTAAAGAGCATGTCCTTTACAGGATTTACCTGAAGAAGGTAGTAGTGAAGGGCTGCCAGTGCAACTTTTTCTGCAACATCATCAGCATTTCCTACTTCTTCGTCACGGCCCCTTTCTTCAATAGCTTTTCTTGCATCGTTATGAAGTGAATCAATAAGATCATCTGCATCTACAATTGTTCCTTCACGGCTCTTCATTCTTCCGCTAGGAAGGTTTACAAGACCGTAGCTCAAATGATGAAGTTTTTCTGCCCAGTCAAAACCAAGTTTTTTAAGAATATAGAAAAGAACCTTAAAGTGATAAATCTGTTCTGAAGCTACAACATATACAAGCTGATTAAAAGCCCAGTCATTGTGACGGCTGATTGCAGTACCAATATCCTGAGTAATGTAAACAGATGTTCCGTCCTTGCGAAGAAGAACCTTTTCCTGATTTGTTCCGTCTTTACCTTTACCTGTTGCTTCTGTTACGTCAATTCTTACAGAACCATCTTCTGCCTTAAAGAAAATACCTTTTTCGAGACCTTTAAGGATTTCGTCTTTTCCTTTAAGGTAGGTTTCGCTTTCAAAGTAAAGCTTTTCAAAACCAACACCTGTTCTTTTATAGGTTGCCTGAACACCGTCCAGTGCCCATCCGTTCATCTTTTTCCAGAGAAGGTGAAGTTCATCATCGTCAGAACCTTTTTCCCACTGTTCAAGCATGGACTGAGCTTCGTCATTGGCTTCTGGATGTTCCTTAGCGTATTTGTCAAACTCAACGTAACACTGACCTACAAAATGGTCTCCCTTCATGCCAAGGCTTTCAGGTGTGTCATTATTTTTTTCGTGGAAAAGTTTATATGCCAGCATGCTTTTACAAATGTGAACACCACGGTTATTGATAATATTAACACGGTAAACTTCTGCACCTGCTTTTTTAAGAATGCGGCTTACAGATTCACCAAGAGCATCATTTCTTAAGTGTCCCAGGTGAAGAGGCTTGTTTGTGTTTGGAGATGAATATTCAATCATTACCTTCTGGCCTTCAAGAGGAGCCTTTCCGTCTTCTCCCTTAGAACCGAACTTTTCACCCTGAGCAATAATGTCAAGAAGAATATCAGCACCTGCATTTGCCTTGTTAAGCTTTACGTTAACATAAGGACCAGCTGCTTCTACTGAACCTAATTCTGAAGCTTCACTCATTCCGGCTGCGATTTTTGCTACGTCCTGAGCAATTGCCATTGGTGAGGAATGGAAGGCTTTTGCAAACATAAACATTGGAACACCAAAGTCACCCATTTCTGGTTTTGGTGGATTTTCTACACGGATGGAATCTAATGCAATTTCTTCTCCATCCAGAGACTTTTCTTTTTTATACTGATTAACAGCCTGTAAAACTAATTTCTGAAAAACTTCTCTCTTATCTGCCATAATGGATTGATTTTATCAGATGTGATGTTTTTAAGGAAGTATTTGTCTTTACTTTAATATCCCCAGAATACCCCTGGTGTACCATTTCATCGTAAGAAGTTCCATGTCAGAAAGGTTTTTTCCTTCTTCTATGGCAAGATTGTATTCCTGACCAAATACAGGTCCCTGGAATATCTTAAGCTTTCCGCTGATTATATCTTTTTTTGCGTCATTAATATCCAGCATGGCAACACTGTCAATGTTGTAAAGTCCGTCTATGTCTACAGCTCCTTCTGCCATGGACCCCCAGTAGTTTCTTTCTGTCCAGCTGCCTTCAAGTATTTTTTTTACGTCATCCTTTATATAACTTTCCCAGTTATATATTGCGGCCGTAAGATAATAATCAGGAGCTATATCTCTTGTACTGCTTATAAAGCCTGTTGAATATACATTATTTTCTGCCGCTACTTTCTGTGCTTCTGCTGAATTTTGATGCCAGGATAAAACATCGCAGCCCTTGTCTATAAGAATCTTTGCAGCTTTTTCATCCAGGTAAGGATCGTACCAGGTATCTGTCCATATTACTTCAACTATTGCTTCCGGATTCATTTTTCTGGCCCCAAGAGTAAAGGCATTAAGACCACGGATAACTTCGGGAATAGGAATTGATGCAATGTAACCGATTTTTCCTGTACTGCTTTTTGCTCCTGCTGCCATACCGGTAAGGTAACGGGCTTCATAGATTTTTGCAGAGAATGATGAAACGTTTTTGGAAGTTTTTTCTGAAGCAAAGCATGAGAATCTTACGTCAGGATATTTTTCTGCATATTTAAAAACCGTATCAGAAAAACCGTAGCGGGTTGCATAAATAACATTGCAGCCTTTTTCCAGAAGAATATTTAAAGCCCTGTCACAGTCAGAAGTTTCTGAAATGTTTTCTATATATGAGGTCTTTATTCCGTCTTTTTCCAGGTTAATTCTTGCTTTTTCAAAAGCCTGGGTAAAAACATCTTCTTCTTTTTCTCCGGAATAAATAAAGCCTGCATGAATGTTTTCCCTTGTAATTACTCCTGTAAAGCCTTTTACCTTTCTTGTGCAGGACAAAAATAAAAGTGATGCTGATAAAAGCAGGGAAGAAATTAGTATTGAATACCTGACACTTTTCACATTCATGCTCCTTTATAATATTATGACATGAAAAGTGTAATATTCAATGTTTTTTTCACTAATAAAAATCATTTACTCCAGTAAAATTTTCTGTTAAAAGGTAATTATGAGAGATTTTTCGGTAGCAGCAGTATTTTCAGATTATTGTGTTTTACAAAGGGACAGGGATTTTTTTGTATTCGGCTATTCAAAAGATTTTTATGGAAAGACCGTTTATGTAAGCCTTAAATCAGCTGAGGGAAAAGTAATATCTTCGGCTTCTTCTATAATTGATGGTGCTAAATGGATTGTAAGGCTTCCTGCTGTAAAGGCCCGGGAGGAATGCACCCTTGAAGTTTTATGCAGTGATTTCTTTAAGGCTTTTTCTCATGTTGCTGTTGGAGAAGTATGGCTTGCAGGGGGCCAGTCCAATATGGAGTTTGAAGCAGCTTCCTGTTCTGAATCAGAAGAAATACTTAAGTGCAATAGCGATCAGAAAGTGCGTTTTTACTATACCCAGAAAATCGGCTGGATGGATGAAGATTTTTTTGCCCGTGAAAAATTAACTCACTGGGAAACTTCTGACTCGCAAAGTAAAAAGTACTGGTCTGCCATAGGTTATTTTTTTGCCCGTGAACTTTCAGAAAAGCTTGGCATCACAATAGGAATTATCGGTTGTAACTGGGGTGGAACATCTGCAAGCTGCTGGATTGACCGTCAATCTATGGAAGAAGAAAAATATCTTGAGCCTTACTTTGAGCCTTACAAAAAGGAATCAGAAAATAAATCTATAGAAGAACAGTGCAGTATTTTTGACAGCTATACTGAATATCATGAGTCCTGGCAGAAAAAATGTGATGAACTGTATAAAAAGAATCCTGACATTCAGTGGGCTCAGGTAATCGAAAGTATTGGCCAATGTAAGTGGCCTGGTCCTAAAGTCTGTAAGAATCCCTTCAGACCTGCAGGACTTTATGAATGTATGGTCAGCAGAATTGCACCTTATTCACTTAAGGGAGTGCTTTTTTATCAGGGAGAAAGTGATGACCACCAGAGTTCTCTTTATGACAGACTCTTTACCCTTCTTATAAAAAAGTGGAGGCAGTATTTTGCTGATCCCCTTATGCCTTTTATTTTTGTTCAGCTGCCTGAACACCGTTACATTGCAGATAAAGATTTTAAGAACTGGTGTCTTATAAGGGAAAACCAGCTTAAGGTAAGGAATCTTGTCAGAAATGCCTTTATGGTTTCTGCCCTTGATCAGGGAGCTTACAATGATATTCATCCAAAACATAAAAAAATTCTTGCATTAAGAATGGCTTCCTGTGCCCTTAAGGAATCTTATGGAATTGAAACTGGAAAATTCAGCGAAAGCCCGGCCTTTGAAAGTGCAGTGACAGCAGGTTCAAAGATAAGGGTTAAATTTGTAAGGGCTGAATGTGGACTTGAGATAAGAAAAGATATTGAGGAACTTTCTCATTATATTCAGATAGAAAAAAATCATGGAAATAAAATACCGGAAGATTTTACAGGAATTGAAATTGCAGGCAGTGATAAAGTTTTTTATCCTGCAGCAGTTGCAATCACAGGTGAAGAAAAAAATATTCTGGAAGCTGAATCTCCCCTGGTTAACAGCCCTCTTTACATTCGTTATGCCTGGTACAATTATGGACCTGTAACTCTTTTTTCTAAAGAAGGATTACCGGTATGTCCCTTTAGAAATTATGATGATAATAATTCTTCCGGTCATGGAAAAATTCAGCAGCTGATGGAATTGTAATCGTTAGCCTTCGTTAATTGTATATTTATGCAAAAAAAACTATAATTCTCTCCATAAAATGCGTGATTGTTATAAAATTCTTGGTGTGTCCCATGATGCAAGTGCAGCAGAAATAAAAAGGGCATATCGTGTAAAAGCTAAACTTCTGCATCCTGATCTGAGTAAAGATGATGGTGAAAAATTTCGTGAACTTGTAGAAGCTTATGAAACACTTTCTGACCTTAAGACAAGGGAACTCTTTGACGAATCATTTTCCTATAATCAGTACTGCGGACGAAAAACAGATAAAGTTTCTTTTGATTACCGCAGCTGGCTTCTTGAACGTGAAGATGATGAAAGCCGTGCAAAACTTATTTTCTTTGACCTTATGCACAGAAATGAAGATGAAGCTGTAAGAGAATTTAAAAGAATGAATTCTGAACGTACGGGATTTAAATTATCACGCTGGTTTACCCGTGAAGATTTTATGGATTACGGATTTATTCTTGCAGAAGAACTTGTCCTTCGTCAGGAATATTATGATGCAGTAATTCTTCTGGAACAGATTATTAAGATGGAATATTCCTACAATTACTTCAGGCTTTTCTTTCCGGAGGTTCTATCCCTTGCCCGCCATGTCCTGCGCAATAATATAGAAGGTCAGGTAAATGACGAACTCGCCCTGGATGCCTGGGAGAGGGCACTGGATCTGGGACTGGGGAATGCAGATGATTCCTTCTTTCTTCAGAAAATGGCAGACGTGTATGAACGTATGGGAGATTTAAGGACAGCGGATATCTGTCGGGAAGAATCGGCCAGACTTGGAAGAAAAAAGTAGGCTTTAGTTAAATGTGTTTATAAAAAGAGGTGAATATATGATTAGACTTAAGAACGAAGATCAGATTAACAAAATCAGGAAGAGCTGTCATGAACTGGCAGATCTCTTTAACGAAATTATTCCAAAAGTAAAACCTGGTGTAAGCACCTGGGAAATTGACCAGTGGTGTCAGGAATTCTGCCGTAAGCATGGCGGAAAGCCTGCCTGGATGAGGGAAGGTTTTCCTGGAATGGCATGTATCAGTATAAATGAACAGGTTATTCACGGAATCCCAAGTAAAAAACGTTTTGTTCAGGATGGAGATATTGTTTCCCTTGATATTGGAATTGATCTTGACGGATATATTTCTGATTCAACACATACTGTAATGGTAGGAAACGTTAAGCCGGAAGTAAAAAAACTGGTAAGGGTTACACGAGAAAGCCTTCTTGCAGGCATAGAAGCCTGTCATCCAGGAAACAGAATCAGTGATATTTCAAATGCCGTTTATGACATCTGTGCAAATCAGAATAAGTATGGTGTTGTTTATGATTATTGTGGTCATGGTGTAGGCCTTGATGTTCATGAAGATCCAAGTATTCCTAACTGTCCAAGCCGTGGTCCTAATCCCCGTATTCAGGCAGGAATGGTACTTGCAATTGAACCTATGATTAACATAGGAACAGATGATGTTGAACTGGAAGATGGAAGTGACTGGACTGTAGTTACTTGTGACGGTTCCATCAGCTGTCATGAAGAACATACTGTAGCAGTATTCCCTGATCACACAGAAATACTTACAGACCTTAATTACAACGGCTGTGCCGTAACAGGATTTTAATTTATGAAAACAGGGCTCATGAAGAATTTTATTAAGTTTATAATTTCACTTTTTGCTGTGTCAGTATTTTTTTCCTGTGCTTCTACATCGGTTGATCTTACAAGTTATAAAAAGACAGCTCTTGTTTCTGTATATGGCAATTCAATGATTCCATGGTATTCAAATTCCATGAAGGGATCAGATGAACCTGAATATACGGAAGGAATTATTTCCGGAGCAATTAACCGTGCTGTAAATGAAGCTGATCCGGAAGTTAATCTGGCAGAACAAAGGGTAGTACATGCAGCCCTGATACTTGAAGAGGTTCTTAAAACAAAGGGAATTAATATCCTTACACCTTCTTCTGCTCCTGATTGCAGTATTTATACAAAAGACACTTATAAAGAAAAGAAACTTGCTTCAAAGTATTCCGGAAGGGGATATAAAATCCTTGATTCACTTTCAAAAAAATACAGGACTGAACTTGTAAACAAAAATGGCTGTGATTCAATGCTTTTTACAAATTTTAAGTTTGAGAAAATACAAAAATCCAGAAAGGTTTTCTTAAGGGTAACTTTGTCTGCAAAAGTCACTGACATGGAAGGTTCTGTAATTTTTAGAAATAAATATACGGCTACTTCTGACGAAGGTGTAGAAATGGACAGAGCTTCCCGTTACGACCATGATGAATTATGTTCACTTTCAGACAGTACTGTATTAAAAGCAATTAATCTTTTTATGGAATCATCAGAATCTCAGACTCTTGTTTTAGAGAAACTTGATTTGTCAAAGGCAGATGAAGAAGCTGTAATTGATGAAGCCACAAAGGCAAAAATTGAGGCTGCAAGAGCCATGCTTAAAGATGGTGTTGCACCGGAACAGATTGCAAAGTGGCAGAATCTTCCACTTGAACTTGTTCAGGAACTGGCTCAGGAGTAATTTTTTAGAATTGCCATTTTCTACAATAAAAAAAAAGTGTAATATCACACTATTAAAAACTATACGGAGAAAATTATGTCAAAAATTCAGATGAAAAATGCCATTGCAGAACTTGATGGTGATGAAATGACCCGCGTACTTTGGGCTGTAATTAAGGAAAAGCTTCTTGAGCCTTTTATTGATTTGAAAACTGAATACTATGACCTTGGTCTTAAAAGCCGCGATGATTCTGATGATAAGATTACTTATGATGCAGCAGCTGCAATTAAGAGACTTCATGTTGGTGTAAAGTGTGCAACCATTACTTCAAATGAAGCCCGCAAAAAGGAATATAACCTTAAACAGCTTACCCGTTCACCAAACGGTATTATCCGTGAAGAACTTGATGGTACTGTTTTCCGTGCTCCAATTTTTGTTAACAATATTAAATGCTGCGTAACTTCCTGGAAAAAGCCGATTGTTCTTGGCCGTCATGCTTATGGTGATGTTTATAAAAACTGTGAAATTAAAACTGAATGTGCAGGAAAAGCTGAACTTGTATTTACAGGTGAAGACGGAAAAGAAATCCGTAAGACAATTCAGGTAATGAAGGGACCTGGTATTCTTCAGGGAATTCATAACATGGATTCTTCTATAGAAAGTTTTGCCCGCTGCTGTTTTAACTATGCCCTTGATCAGAAAATCAGTGTATGGCTGGGAACAAAAGATACAATCTCTAAAACTTATGACGGTAACTTTAAGGCAATCTTTGCCCGTGTTTTTGAAGAAGAGTTTAAAGCTAAGTTTGATGCTGCCGGTCTTGAATACTTCTACACCCTTATTGATGATGCAGTTGCCCGTGTTATGAAAAGCGAAGGCGGCTTCCTCTGGGCTTGTAAAAATTATGATGGTGACGTTATGAGTGATATGATTGCTTCTGCATGCGGAAGTCTTGCCATGATGACATCTGTACTTGTAAGCCCTGATGGAAACTTTGAATACGAAGCAAGCCATGGTACAGTACAGAAACATTATTACCGTTACCTTAAGGGAGAAAAAACTTCAACAAACCCTGTAGCTACAATTTTTGCATGGACAGGTGCTCTTGCAAAGAGGGGAGAAATGGACGGAACTCCTGAACTTGTTGAATTTGCCCGTAAGCTTGAAAAGGTAACTCTTGCTGTAATAGAAGAAGGCTTAATGACTGGCGACCTTGCCCGCATTGCAAGTCCTGCTGCAAGTAAAGTTCTTAACAGCTGGGAATTTATTGATGAAATTGCTTCAAGGCTTTAATTTTATCTGACAGATATTCTTAAAAAAAAAGACCGCTGAAAGTTTGTAAAATCTGAGTCCTGCTCTTAAACTTGCAGCGGTCTTTTTATTTACGTTTTTTTTGCAGCTTTTCTATAATTGTTGCTGCTTTATTTACTGCTTTTTTATTTAATTTCTTTCTCAATCTCCAGAACTTCTTCTACACTAAGACCGCAGCCTTTAGCAATCTGTTCAGGAGTAAGAACCTTCATCATAAGAAAGTTTCTGGCAGTTTCCCTGGCATTTTTCTTTTCACCTTCTTCTCGGCCTTCTTCACGGCGGTTTCTGTCGTATTCTTCCTGATCAAATTCTGTAAGGGTCATGTTAAGTATCTCCATTTTCTGCTGAAGGAAAAAACCGTCCAAAAGATTCTTTTTGATTGCGGAATCAACTGCTGCATTGACG
>NZ_JAILGZ010000057.1 GCF_024696245.1 Treponema sp. | reverse complement strand
ATATAATGGAAGAAAATTAAATGCAAGAAAAGGTGCAAACTATTGAATTTTACGGATTTTTAGAATATATTTATGCGATAATTGTATTCCGTGGAAGATTCTGTCATTTTCCGCAGAATCTAACTAATGGAAACTTTTTTTTTTGAGAGGTAAACAATATGGCTTTTGATATTACTAAAGTACGTAATATCGGTATCAGTGCCCACATTGACTCTGGTAAGACAACAACTTCAGAACGTATTTTGTTCTACTGTAACAAGATTCACCAGATTCACGAAGTACGTGGCAAGGACGGTGTCGGTGCTGTAATGGATAACATGGATCTGGAACGTGAACGTGGTATCACTATTCAGTCTGCTGCAACACAGGTTCAGTGGAAAGACATCACAATCAATCTTATCGACACTCCAGGTCACGTAGACTTCACAGTAGAAGTTGAACGCTCACTCCGCGTTCTTGACGGTGCTATCATGATTCTTTGTGCCGTTGCAGGTGTTCAGTCTCAGTCAATCACTGTTGACCGCCAGCTTAAGCGTTATCATGTACCACGCGTTGCATTTGTCAACAAATGTGACCGTCAGGGTGCTAACCCAATCCGTGTTTGCGGACAGCTCCGTGAAAAACTCGGTCTTAACTCACACATGATGGAACTTCCTATTGGTCTTGAAGATAAGCTCGAAGGTGTAGTTGACCTTGTTGCAATGAAGGCAATTTACTTTGACGGACCAAACGGTGAAGATCTCCGCTATGCAGAAATCCCAGCTCATCTTGCTGATGATGCTAAAAAATACCGTGAAGAACTCCTTGATGCAGCATCAAACTTTGATGACGAACTCATGGAAATGATTCTTGAAAACGGATATGACAATATTCCTGAAGACAAGCTCATCGCTGCTATCCGTAAGGGAACTCTTGCTGAACAGTTTGTAGGTGTATTCCTTGGTTCAGCTCACGTAAACAAGGGTATCCAGCCACTTCTCGATGCAGTACAGCGCTATCTTCCAGATCCAACAGAAGTACACAACTACGGTCTTGACCGCGATAACAACGAAGCAGAAGTTGAACTTTTCAACGTTGAAAACAAGCCTTGTGTTGCCCTCGCATTCAAACTCGATGACGGTCAGTTCGGTCAGCTTACTTATGTTCGTATCTACCAGGGAAAGATTTGCAAAGGTGATGAACTCTTTAACGTTCGTGCACAGAAAAAGTTCAAGGTTGGTCGTATTGTCCGCATGAACTCTGCTAACATGGAAGATATTAACGAAGGTATGCCAGGTGACATCATTGCCCTCTTCGGTATTGACTGTGCTTCTGGTGATACATTCTGTGGTGGTGGTCTTAACATCGCCATGACTTCTATGTTCGTACCAAACCCTGTTATTTCTCAGGCTATTACTCCTAAGAACAAGCAGGATGCTGCTAACATGGCTAAGGCTCTTAACCGCTTTACAAAAGAAGACCCAACATTCCAGACTTACGTTGATCCTGAATCAAATCAGACAATCATCAAGGGTATGGGTGAACTTCACCTTGAAGTATACGTTGAACGTATGAAGCGTGAATACAAATGTGAAGTAGAAGTTTCACAGCCAGAAGTAGCTTACCGCGAATCAATTTCTGCACGTGCAGACTTCAACTATACACACAAAAAGCAGACTGGTGGTTCTGGTCAGTACGGTCGTGTTGCCGGATTTATGGAACCAATTTCAGACAAAGATTACGAATTCGTTGACTCAATTAAGGGTGGTGCTATTCCTAACGAATACATTCCTTCTTGTGACAAGGGATTCAGGAGAGCTATGGAAAAGGGTTCACTTATTGGTGCTCCTGTAGTTGGTGTTCGCTGTACAATCAATGATGGTCAGTATCACCCAGTAGACTCTTCTGATATCGCATTCCAGACTGCAGCTATCGGTGCTTTCCGTGAAGGTTATGCAAAAGCTAAGCCAGCTATTCTTGAACCAATCATGAAGGTACAGATTGCAGGTCCTACAGAATTCCAGGGTAACATGTTCGGTCTTATCAACCAGCGCCGTGGTGTTATCATTGATACAACTGATGAAAACGGAACTTCTACAGTTAACGCTGAAGTACCACTTTCAGAAATGTTCGGATTCTCTACTATCCTTCGTTCTTCAACACAGGGTAAAGCAGAATTCACAATGGAATTCGAAAAATATGCAAAAGTTCCAAATGCTGTTTCTGAAACACTTATCAAACAGTACCAGGAAAAGAAAAAGGCTGAACAGAAATAATCAATACTGATTAATTCTTAAAGCTTTATAAAGCATAAGAGGCGTCTGATTAATTTCAGGCGCCTTTTTTTGTCTTCGTAAAATTTGTCTTTTGAATAAATACGTGTTAAAATAAAATCATAGTTAAAAACTTTCCAGTTTAAAACTAAATTCAAATCACAAAATTAAGGAGACAGGATCATGGCAAAGCAGGAATTATTTGAAAAGAGCCCTGTAAGGGCATTTGATGCAGTAGCAAACGGCGGTCTTAAATCTGGTGAACTTGGTCTTATTACAGCAAAAAAAGGTTTAGGTAAGACAGCTGTTCTCGTACAGTTTGGTATGGACACCCTTCTTAACGGAAAGCAGCTCGTACATGTTTCCTTTGACCAGCATTCATCTAACGTAATTGTCTGGTACGATGGAATCCTTAACGAAATTTCCAAGAAAAAGACAATCTCTGCAGAAGCTAAGGATCTGATTGTCCGCAACAGAACAATCCTTAACTTTAATCAGGATAACTTTAACCTGGAAAAGGTTGTAAACACACTTAACGCCCTTAAGGCCGGTGGTATTGCAGTTTCTGGCGTTGTAATTGACGGTGTTGATTTTGCTAAGGCAAAAGAAGCAGACATTCAGGCAGTTGCAAGCTATGCAAAGGCTACAAAAACAAAGGTATGGATTTCTTCTACAGTAGCAGGAGATAAACTTGAAGAACAGGCACCAAAAGCCATTCTTCCATATTTTGCAGGAGTAGTTCACCTTTCTTCAAAGGCATCTACAACTGTAATGACTATCCTTAAGATGGGTAAGGCAACAGACTTTGAATCAACACTTAAACTTGATCCAAAGACCCTTCTTATTACAGCAAAATAAAAATCAGAAACTTTCTGAAATCTTATTAAGCTAAAAAAAAGGCTGCCTGCATTATTCCTATAAAGCAGACAGCCCTTTTCTTTTTAAAGCCCGTGTCTATTCAATATATTTGTATCCGGCTTTTTCTACAGCCTTTGCAATTTTCTTTGAATCAACATCCTTACTCATTGTAAGAAGAACTTCATTTTTAGTATGGTCAGCCTTAGCTGAATCAATTCCCTTAATAGCTTCAAGGGCTTCCTTTACATGAGCTTCACAATGTTCACACATCATGCCTTCTACTTTAATTACTTTTTCTGTAACATCTGCCATAGCAAACTCCTTACTGTTTATTGTATCTGTATTTTTTGCTTTTCCGGCAAAATTATTCTTCATCCTGAAGAAATTAAGACGGAGAGCGTTGGAAACTACACAGAAACTGCTCATACTCATAGCTGCAGCTCCAAACATAGGATTCAATTCCCAGCCTAAAGCACTGGCAAATACACCTGCAGCAAGAGGTATTCCTATTATATTATAAATAAAGGCCCAGAAAAGGTTTTCCTTTATATTAAGGAGGGTCCTTCTGCTTAACCTTATGGCACTTACTACATCGGAAAGGGAAGACTTCATAAGAACAAGGTCTGCGGCATCAATGGCAACATCTGTTCCGGCTCCTATGGCAATTCCCACATCAGCCCTGGTTAAGGCAGGGGCGTCGTTAATTCCGTCTCCTACCATACAAACCTTTCCTTCTTCCATAAGACTGCGGATGTATTTTTCTTTTTCATCAGGAAGAACTCCGGCTATAACCTGGTCTACACCGGCACTTTCTGCTACAGCCCTGGCCGTAACTTCATTGTCTCCCGTAAGCATGACTGTTTTTATTCCAAGAGCCCTTAACTGACTTATGGCAAGGGCACTGTCTTCCTTAATTGTATCAGCAACAGCCACTATTCCAAGAATCCTGTCCTTTTCGGCAAAGATAAGGGGAGTCTTACCCTGACTGGCAAAAGCTTCCATATCCTTACTTATATCCCGTCTATCACTGCAGCAGGAAGCAATAAAGGCCTGATTTCCGCCGTAAACTTCCTTATTGTCTTTAATAAATCTGGCTTTTAGACCTTTTCCGGCAATAGCTTCAAAATCACTGACTTCTTCTCCACTAAGCCCAAGACTGCTTCCTTTTTCTACAATTGCCCTGGCAAGAGGATGCTCGCTTTTTGCTTCAAGAGAAAGGGCTGCAGTAAGGAGAGTCTTTTCGTCAACATTTCCGTAGCAGAGAATATTGGTAACTTCAGGCTGACCTTTTGTAATGGTTCCGGTTTTATCAAGGGCTGCAATCTTTACCCTGCCTGTTTCTTCAAGAGAAAGGCTTGTCTTAAAAAGAATACCGTTACGGGCTGCCTTTCCGTTTCCAACCATGATGGCTACAGGGGTTGCAAGTCCTAATGCACACGGGCAGCTTATTACAAGAACGGCAATTCCCCGGCTTAAGGCAAAGGTAAAATCTGCCCCCTTAAAGAGCCATATTGAAAAGGTAATGACAGCAATGCTTATAACTGCAGGAACAAAAACAGCGCTTACTTTATCTGCAATACGGGCAACAGGTGCTTTTGTTGCAGCAGCATCGCTTACAAGCTGAATAATTTTACTTAAAGTAGTATCGCTGCCTACATGATCAGCCCGGCACTTAAGGTAACCGGACACATTCATGGTACCGGCACTTACACCAAGACCTTCTGCCTTATCTACAGGAATACTTTCTCCGGTAAGGGCAGATTCATTTACAGAAGAAGAACCTTCAATAACAGTTCCGTCTACAGGAATTTTATCTCCTGGTTTTACAACAAAAATATCACCCTGCTTAACTTCTTCAAGGGCAACTTCGACTTCCTTTCCATCCCTTATTATAAGGGCTGTATCCGGCGCAAGGGAAACCAGGGCCTTAAGGGCATCTGTAGTACGTCCCTTGGAAATTGACTCAAGGAGCTTACCTACAGTAATCAACGTTACAATCATGGCTGAACTTTCAAAGTAAAAGTTTTCCATGTAATGAATTACCTGAGCCTGATTACCATCAACTACAGCCTTAGTCATAAGAAAGAGGGCTGCAACACTGTAAATGTAAGAAATACCTGAACCTAAAGCCACAAGGGTATCCATGTTTGGAGACCCATGAAGCAGGGATTTAAAGCCGTTTATAAAGAACTTTCTGTTAATGACAAGAATAATCTGGCACAAAAAAAGCTGAACCAGCCCCATAGCCATATGATTTCCTTCAAACCAGGCTGGTATAGGAAAATTCCACATCATATGCCCCATGCTGAAATACATAAGGACAAGAAGGAATACCAGGGATGACAAAAGCCTTCTGAGCAAAAGAGGAGTATCTGACTTGTTAAGAAGCTTTTCTTCTTCACTTTTAGAAGAAGCCTGACTGGAAGCAGCAGACAAAGAACTTGCCCCGTAACCTGCCTTTAAAACCGCATCTATGATTTTACTGTCAGCAGCCTTACCTTCTACCCCCATGCTGTTGGTTAAAAGACTTACACTTACTGAATTAACACCCGGAACCTTGCTGACTGCCTTTTCTACTCTGGCAACACAGGCTGCACAAGTCATTCCTGTCACTGCAAATTTCTGCATTAACTTACCTCCGGATTATTCAACTGTAAAACCACATTTTTCTACAGCGGCCTTTATTACTTCATCAGAAACTTCCCTGTCAAAAGAAAGCTCTGCCCTTTCTTTTTTAAGGTTTACTTTTGCTAATACACCATCTATCTGATTAAGGGCATTCTGAGCCTTAACACGACAGTTGTCACACTTCATTCCCTTTATGGTAATAGTTTTTTTAGAAACCACAGGTCCTTCAAGTTTTTTTTCAAGAACAACTGAACCTCCACCACCTCCGCAGCAGCCCCCTTCTCCCTTAAAGTGAGAAAGACCGCTTTTAAATGCCAGCAGGACGATTACAGCCAGAACAGCACAAATAACAATAGTACCCATATAATTACCTCCGGAATATCTACATAACAATATACCCGTCATAAAAAAAAGTGACAATAAAAATGCACTTATTGAGAAAATTAAATTGAATGCAAGTTATTTATAAAAGGACAAAAAAAATCCCGGATTCAGAAATTAACAGAGAAATTGTCAGGATTTTTTCTGTCTTTTTCTGTCCGGGAATAAAAACTAAAGCTCTATGCTTGTTTTCTGCTCCAGTCCGCATTTTACTGAACGAACGATGCAGATACTGTCACTGTTAAAGTCAGGCCACTTTTCTATAAAGTTTAAGCTTTTCTGGCTTTTCTTAAGAGGATCAATCTCCAGCTCAAATTTGTGGCTTTCTTTTCCAAAGCGCTTAAGGTATATACGCCATGGAAAGTCATCACCAATATAAATGGAATCATCCACAAGCTTTGAATCCTGATAAAGTCTGCCGCAGTTACCTGTATAATCTACTTCAATGTAAGCATCTTCTGAATCAAAGGCATCTGTTACCACAGACAGCTTAAGCTTTCCATCTTCCTGACGGGTTTCACATTTTACACCAAAACCACTGCCGGCTGCCGGGCTGCCACGATATAAAGCAAAGCCATTTTCAGACTTAACATAGTCAAGACCGGCAGGCACTTCCTTAAGCTCAGGGTAAATCTTTACATCAAAATCCCCCTCTGATTCAAAGTGAACCAGGGTCTTTCCATTACAGTTTTCCTGATAAAGGGCAGCATCTGTTATAAAAATATACTCCTGACCGGAAGAAGCCTTTACTTTATGAGCTTTAAGGGCATCATTACGGCTCAGGGTAAGGATTTTTACTGATTCATCTTCAAGAACATCAAAGGAATACAAGTCACCATCAGCTTCCTTTATTCCCTTAACGGAAGATTCTTTTACAGGACCTTTTCCTGCAGGACTGGCTGCACTGTAGAATACATAGTCCTTTTTATTCAAAGAACACAAAGGTGTAACAAGGGCAGAGGCAAGATTATTCTTTCCTACAGAAAAATTAAATGGCAAAAAGAACATATCTCCGTCATAAACATCCAGGGCTTTAAACTCTGCAGCCCCTTCCTTATTTTTAAGGACAATGTTTTTATGATCAGCCATAGCATATCTGCGCTGAAAATTGTTTACAAAAACAAAACCCTTCTTTTTATTACAGGTCCTGCAATCTGAATATCTCCATGAAGACCTTAAATCCGTAAGGTTATCAGCATCTACAGGATTTTCTTCAGGAATATAGGTATCAGTTGCTGCTAAAGCTTCTCCAAAGTCATGTACAAAAAGGGAATAGAGCTTTATCTCGTCATAGCTGTCATTTTTCTTACCGTATTCACCAAGAGGAGCGCGGAAGTCATAATTCTTTACAGGAAGGTCATTAATTGAGCCTGTAGAAGTGTTTTCTTCAAGGGTAGTAAGTTTACCTTCCGGATTACAGCCGCCGTGATACATATAGTAACCTAAAAGATTACAGCCGCTTCCCATTTTTGCAAGGCTCATTCCACCAATATCCTTACCTCTGGCAACAGGACGTCTCTTGTAAGTAACCTGAAGTCCTCCTCCCAGTTCTGCAGTAAGATAAGGGAATTTTTTCATGTCAAAGGTAATTCCTTCTCCAAGACCATAATCACTTCCAATTCCGTGGTCATTACGTTCATAGGTAAAGACGTAGTTAACGCTTGGTTCAATTTCTGTAACACGGGGATCCCATGGAGCTTCACAGTAACCACCCATTACAGGAAGAAGACCTCCTGTTAAAGCACCACCCCAGCCTGTTGCAGTATAAAGAGGAAGGTCAAAACCAATGTCCTTTGCCATCTGAGTAAGACGCTTCATATGAAGTTCTCCGTCTTCTCCCCAGAGTCCGCCGCAGTGACCAAATTCATTTTCAATCTGAACACCAATAACAGGACCACCATCTTTTAGCAAAAGCCCCTTTACCTGTTCAAAAATATTTTTATAAAGCTTTTCTACTTCTGCAAAATAAGAAGGACTGTTTGTTCTTGCATCAGGACACTTCTTTAAAAGCCAGTCAGGGAATCCCCCGTTACGAACTTCTGCATGAACCCATGGCCCGATTCTTAAAACCATAGTAAGGCCGCATTCCTTTATAAGTTCAACAAACTTTCTTAAATTACGGCAGCCGGTCCAGTCCCATTGATTTTCTATTTCTTCATGGTGAATCCATATTACGTAAGAACTTATAATATCTACTCCACCCTCCTTCATTTTTAGAAGGGCTTCCTTCCAGTATGCTTCAGGATAGCGTGAATAGTGAATCTCTCCCATTACAGGGAACCAGCGTTTGTTGTCCCTGAAAAGGCTTTTGTTGTCAAATGAATAAGATGTCATAAAAATTCCTTTTTTTTTACAAAGCTGCCCCCCTAAGAAAACACATCCCTGGGAGGACAGCCCTATATTTTTAATTATTCCTTTACAGCCCCGGAACCCATGGAAACCATCATGCTCTTCTGTGTCAGGAGGAAGAATATAATGAATGGAATGGAAATTATCAGGGAGCCGGCAGCAAATGTAGTAAATTCCTGTTTTTTATCAGATACAAAGCTAAAGAGTCCTATAGCCAGAGTCTGTTTTTCCGGACTGCGGAGAACCATTTTAGGGAAGATAAAGTCCATCCATGGTCCTGTAAAGCTGGAAATAGCCAGGAAAGTAATAATAGGTTTTGTTACCGGAAGAATAATCGTACTGTAAATTCTAAAGTGGCTTGCACCGTCAATACGGGCAGCTTCATCAAGGTTACGGCTTACAGTATCCATGTAGCTCTTTACCATCCAGGTGTTGTAAGGAATGTTTCCTGCTACATAAACAAGCACCAGTCCCCAGAGAGTATCCAGCCCCCCAATACGGTTAAGGATTACATAAATTGCAATCATACCTACAAAGGAAGGGAAAATCTGAAGGACAAGAAGGCTCATCATAAGGGTCTTCTTAAATACAAAATGGAAGCGGGAGAATACATAAGCGCTTATGGAAGAAATAATTACTGTAAGCAAGGCTGTCCACAAAGAAATTACAAGGGTATTTTTAAACCAGAGCCAGTACTGAGTCTGAGTAAAAAGATACTTAAAGTGCTTTAATGTAAAGGCACCCTTTGTAGTAAAATGAGTTTTTGGAGCAGGACCAGTTTTTTTAATGTCAAAAGAAACCGAAACCTTAGAAGGAGCAGCATCTGCATTGGCAGCAAGTCCAAGACCATCAGAAATATAAGCCTTAATGAATTCTCCATCAGTAGTAGAACCCTTGTATACAATAGAAGAAGTCTCTGGATCACTTTCTGCAGCAAGGCGGATTTCGTTTTTCCATTCCTGGCCTGCAACAGCTGTATACCATTCACCGGCAGCAGCCCCTTCTACAGTAATATTAACTCCAAGGATTTCCTGGCCCTTAAGTTCAGAAACCAGTACCAGAGGAAGAATGTTTCCTGTACCGCGATAATTTTCTACAACTTTATCCAGACTGGCAGCTGAATCATCTTCACTTTTTTCTGTATATTCCCTGGTAAAAGGAACAATACTCATATCAGAAATACCTGAACCAGGTGCAAATGCTCCGGCTACTACATAAACCAGAGGATAAAATACTGCTATTGAAATCAAAACAAATACAACATAAATAATCGTCTTATTAACGATAGAACCTGCACGTGTCATTACAGCTCTCCTTCTTTATAAGCTTTGGTATTCTTAAACTGATAGATTGCAAACGGAGCAAGTACAACAAAGATAAGAACAGCTATTACCGAAGCAAAGTCATAACGCATAAGATTCATAGTGAGTTTATAAATCCATGTAACAAGAATATCCGTACCACCTGCACGGGTAGTTGTTGTATCAGCAACAGTAGGATCACCACCTGTAAGGAAGTAAATGATTCCGAAGTTATTGATGTTATGGGTAAAGCTCATAATGATAAGAGGCATTGTCTGGAAAAGTACCAGAGGAAGGGTTACATGCCTCATTACCTGATTACTGTTTGCACCGTCCATACGGGCAGCTTCATACAAATCTTTAGGAATGGCAGTCATTGTACCCATAGAAAGCATCATAAAGTAACCAAAACCGGCCCAGAGGTTTACAACGATACACATAATCTGAGCAATGGTTGCATCTCCCAGCCATGGAATTACAGTTCCGTGCTTTACAATTCCCAGAGCCCACAGGGTTCTGTTTATAGTTCCAAAAGTTCCGTTAAGCATGTTCTTCCATACAAGCATGGTTATTACAGAAGGAACAGCATAAGGAAGGATAAAAATGAATCTGAATACAGAAGAGAACCTGATTCCGCTTTCCTGAAGGGAAATGGCAACAATAAGGCCTCCAAAATAGCAGGTAAATGTAGAAAGAACGGCCCAGATGATTGTCCATATTGCAACACGGGCAAATCCTGCAGACCATCCTGTTCCCCCAAAAATAAGGCTGATAAAGTTGTCTGCCCCAACCCAGTCAATTGTCTTTGCAGGTGTAAGGTGATAAGGAGAACTATAGTTTGTAAAGGCAACTGCAATACTGAATACTAAAGGTACAACAACAAAAACTAAAAGCATTACTACACAGGGAGCAAGTCCTGCTATAGGAAAGGCATTATTCAGGCTTTCTGAAATCTTCTGGGAAGCATACCTGCCTGTCCTGCAGTAAACGCCGTAAGATTTTTCTGCACTTCTTACTGAAATTACATAAAGGGCAGCAAAAATACCAATAAGGGCAAGAACAAGAATGCCGTCTATAAGCATGTAAGTTGAATTATCACGATAGCGGGCTGCAAGTTCCGGATGAGGAGAACCTAATGTAATAAGATCCCTGATTTTTCCTGCAATAAATGGAATGCAGGCAATAAAGCCCACTTCTATTAAAGCAAAAATTACACCCTTTAAATATTCCTTTAAATGAATAAGATGTGAAAGTCCCATAAAGCACAGGGCTGTTTTCCTGATTTTCTTTCCTGAACTTCCGTCTAAAGCCAAAGTCATCTTTTCCTCCATAAAATTCTTAAATCAGTTACTCATAATGATATGGTCACAGGCATTAAGTTCTGTCTGAACATCTGCCCCCTCCCATATATTCTTGGAAGCACTATCCATAGAAGCCCAGAAAGAAGACATTCTGTCTATGGAAGGCATCGGGAAAGAATAGTCCAGCTGCTTAAGGAAGCCGGCAATATAAGGACTTTCTACAGTAACATCAATTGCAGGAAGGGCTCCGGTAATTTCAAACCTGAGTTTCTGCATTTCCGGACTGATAAGGAATTTTGCAAAATCTGCAGCAATCTTTTCGTGATTGGAGAAAGCACTTACATACATGGCACGGGTACCACTAAAAGAAGGAGAAGGAGTATCTTCACCAGGTAAGGCAGGAAGAGCAGCTACACCAAAATTAATACCGGCTTCTTCAAAAGACTTTACGTTCCAGAGACCGGTAATATACATGGCAACTTTTCCGGAACGGAAGGAATCGTCACAGGTAGCAGTACTTAAGTCAGCAGAAGGCACATCCAGCATAGCTTTTCTCATCCCCTGAAAGAAGGACATTCCCAGGACAGCATCAGTATTATTAAGGTTAGTATGTTCTGAATCAGTTCCGTCCTTACCAAAAAGCCTGTTACCGTTTTTAGATGCAAAGGTGATGGTATAATAACCCTGACCTACATCCATCATAAAACCGTATTTACCAGGATTTTTTGCATTAAAGTCACGGCACCAGTTTACAAGTCCGCTCCATTTAAGAGGAATTTCTTCTTCTGAAATATAATCCTTATTATAGAAAAGAGCATAGGTTTCTGCACTGACAGGATAACCGTACATAGTACCCTTATATGAAACAGCCTTTGAACAACTGTCAAGAACAGCTGCCTTAACTTCATCAGGGTTTTCTACTGCAAATACAAGGCCCATATTATAAAGTTCACCAAGTTTGTCGTGAGGAGCTGCAAAAATATCAGGCCCTACTCCAGCAGGAGCATCCAGGGCAACCTGGCTTACTGCATCTCCAAGTTCTACGTTTACAAACTTAATCTTTACATCCGGATGCAAACGGGAATAAGCTTCTCCGGCTTGCTTTATAAAGACATCAGGACCACCTAAAGACTCCCAGACAGTTATTGTTGTCTTACCATCATCTTTTTCCTTAAACTCAGGCATGGAAAGCCATACAAGAGCAGCAAGAAAAACTACTGATACAAATATGAACCTTTTACTCATACCAACCTCCTATACACCTTATTTTAAATCAACACGTTTATTTTACACGTGTTGATTTAAATTTGTCAAATTTATTTTTTCTTCTACAGCTAAATTCTCCATTATGAAAAAATTTCTTTGTTTTATAATGACTTATGCCTTACAATTATATAAAATTAGCAATTAAAAAATGCTGACCTTACTGGAGGCCCCTATGGCAGATGCAGGAATTTCCCTTTCTCAAAGTGATCTGGACAAGCTCTTTATGGCTCATGCCGAAGAAAAAAAGACTTCTGGGCTTGTTACTGATTTTTGCAGCAAGATAAGAAACAATATAAAGAAAAACACAGCCCGTGCAGGAAAAACATCCCTTGCTGACATAACAAACTGCCGCGTTACTCAGGAAGAAGTAGACTCCCTCTTTAAAAAAAGCATGTAATTTATTTCCTATATAAAGGATTCCCAAAAAAAATACCCCGGTGCACTCAGCCTTTCTGCTTACAGGTATAACTGTATCAGAAAAGCCCCAGCCTCCGGGGTATATTCATTCAGCCTTAAAAGACTTACTTAGACTGTCCGTAATATGCATTAGGACCGTGCTTTCTTAAGTAATGCTTCTGAATGATATAATCAGGCAATGGATCTGCCTTAGGATTAATTGCAAGGGTGTTCATAGCCATGTGGCTTACTTCTTCAAGAACAGCTGCATTGTAAACGGATTTAGCAGCATTTGCACCCCAGCAGAAAGGTCCGTGTCCGCCAACAAGAACCATGTTTACTTCATCAGGATTAAGCTTAAGGGAACGGAAATGGCTTACAATAAGGTTTCCTGTTTCTTTTTCATAGTCATTTTCTACAGCTTCCCTGGAAAGATAAGGTGTACATGGAACTTCTGTCTGAATATGATCAGCATGAGTAGTTCCAAAAAGAGGTACCGGCTTAAGAGCCTGAGCCCATGAAACGGCAAAAGTTGAATGAGTATGAATGATTCCCCTGATTTTAGCCTTGTCTGCAACTGCAAATTCCTTGTAAAGAACTGCATGTGTAGGAGTATCAGAAGAAGGCCTTAAAGAACCTTCCACAACCTTTCCTTCAAGGTCTACTACAACCATACTGTCAGCTGTAAGTTCAGGATATGGAACTCCGCTTGGTTTAATGGCAAATACGCCCAGATCCGGGTCAAATGCACTTACATTTCCCCAGGTATACAAAGCAAGGTGCTGGGCTGGAATCTGCATGTTTGCTTCAAAAGCTTCATCTTTTAAAGACTGATATTTTGACATAATTATCTCCCTGATAAATAAAATTCATAAAATAAGCAGAACTAAAGGTTTTCTACGGCAGCTCTTTCTGCAGCAAGGCCCTTCTTGTAGTTTTCAAGGAATACATTAAATCCTTCTACATCTGCAGCATCAGGTTTAACTGTTTCTACCTTAGCAGAAGCAAATACCTTTGATTCAAGATAGCTGCTTAAAGATTCACCCTTACCGTTAATTGTGTATGCAGCAAGAACAGCCATTCCCCATGGACCACCTTCTCCGGCAGTAGACATGGCACTTACAGGTGTGTGCATTGCAGCAGCCATAAATGGAAGTCCTACACCTTCTGTCTTAAAGTAACCGCCATGGCATGTAAGACGTTCAAGAGGAACTTTTTCATCAAAAAGTACATCCATTCCTACCCTTAAGGCAGCGAGAGCTGTAAAGAGCTGGCTTCTCATAAAGTTTGCAAGGTTAAGGCTGGCATTCTGAGTACGTACAAAAAGAGGACGTCCTTCATTAAAGCCGGTAATGCTTTCTCCGGAAATATAATTGTAAGGAACACATCCGCCGCAGTCCTTGTCTCCCTTAAGTGCAGCCATAAGCATGGCATCATAAAGGGCACCCTTGTCAAATTTTGCACCTAAAAGGGCAGCAGCTTCTCCAAACATTTTAATCCACTTGTCATATTCACCGGTACAGTTGTTTCCGTGAACCATGGCAACAGGTTTTCCGTCAGGAGTTGTTACAACATCAATAAGGCCAAGATAAGTTTTTGCAAGAGGCTTTTCCAGAACAACCATGCTGAAGATTGAAGTTCCGGCACTTACGTTACCAGTGCGGGCAGCAACTGAATTAGTAGCAGCCATACCGGTACCTGCATCACCTTCAGGAGGAGCAAGCAGGCAGCCAGCTTCAAGAGTACCGTCACGGTCAAGCCATGCAGCACCTTCTGCAGTAAGGGTTCCGGCTTCTTTTCCTGCAGGAAGAACTTCAGGAAGAATGTTTTCAAGCTTCCATCCAAAATTCTTATCTGCAACAAGATTGTCAAACTGAGCAATCATGTTTTTATTAAAAGAACCTGTCTTATCATCAATAGGGAACATGCCCGAAGCATCACCTGTACCAAGAACCTTTTTTCCTGTAAGGATCCAGTGAACATAACCTGCAAGAGTTGTAAAGAAAGAAACATCCTTAACATGAGCTTCATTGTTAAGAATTGCCTGATAAAGATGGGCAATACTCCAGCGCTCAGGAATAGGATAGTTAAAGAGCTCTGTAAGGGCCTTTGAAGCTTCTCCAGTAATTGTGTTACGCCATGTTCTGAATGGAACAAGAAGCTTGTCATTTGAATCAAAGGCAAGATATCCGTGCATCATGGCACTGATACCAAGGGCAGCAAGTTTTGTAAGCTTAACGCCGTACTTTTCTGCCACGTCTTTTTTCATTTCAGCAAAAGCTGTTGTAATTCCATTATGAATTTCATCGAGTGAATAGGTCCAGATGCCGTCTACAAGTGAATTTTCCCAGTCAAAAGCACCGCCTGCAACAGGTTCATGTTCGCTGTTAATAAGAACAGCCTTAATTCTTGTTGAACCAAATTCAATTCCTAAAACTGCTTTTCCACCGGAAATCTCTTCGATGATTTTTTCTTTAGTCATAAATCCCCCGTAAGTGTTATGAAAACCTTTTCTTAGATTCTAATCCCTAAAAAAATTTCATTCAATATTTATTTTCTATTTTATACAGTTTTTTACATAGGACTTTCTTGTTTACAAAATGTTATTCTTCTTCTATTTTTAAGGAAGAGGAAGAATATTATGAAAACAGGTCTCGTTCTTGAAGGCGGAGCCATGAGAGGACTTTTTACAAGCGGTGTTCTGGATGTATTTCTTGAAGAAGGAATTACTTTTGACATGACGACAGGAGTATCTGCAGGGGCAGCCTTTGGATGTAACTTTAAGTCCAGACAGATAGGAAGGGCTTTACGCTACAACATTAATTTTGCTCATGACAAGCGCTATTCAAGCATTACATCCCTTATAAAAACAGGAAATCTTTTTAATGCTGAATTCTGCTACCACACCCTGCCGGAAAAACTGGACCCCTTTGATTTTGAAAGCTTCAGGAATAATCCCATGGAATTCTTTGCAGTTACTACGGATATTATTAAGGGCACACCCCGCTACCACAAGCTTTCTACCTGTAATTATGATGAACTTGAACTTATGAGGGCCTCTGCATCCATGCCTTTAGTTTCTACCCCGGTTAAGGCAGAGGGAACCCTGCTTCTTGACGGTGGAATATCTGATTCCATTCCCCTTAAGTTTTCAGAAGGTGCCGGCTGTACAAAAAATGTAGTTGTATTAACCCAGGCTGAATCTTACCGCAAAAAGCCTTCAAAACTTTCTTCAGTAATGAAGATTGCCTTAAGAAAATACCCGGAACTTGTTAAAACCATTATTAACAGGCCCCTTATGTACAATGCCCAGACTGAATACGTATTTAAAGCCAGGGACCAGGGTAAAGCCTTTGTTATCTGCCCTGAACAATCCCTGGGAATAAGCAGAACCTGTAAAGACGAAAAGGAACTGAGACGGGTCTACGAAGAAGGCCGCAAAAGAGCCCAGTCCCTCCTTCCAGCCCTTAGGGAATACTTAAGCCAATGAAAAAGTACCGCAAATCTTTATTTCCACTGGTAACAGTTTTTATAACAGCCTCCCTCTTTTCCTGTAAAAGTCAGGCTGATTCAAAAGTCCAAAGCTCTTCTGCCTTAAGTTTTTCCCATGATCCGGGCATTTATACTTTAAAGTTTTCGCTGACAGTTACCCCGGAAGATTCAAATAACACTATCTTCTATACAAAAGACGGCAGTGAAGCTTCTGCTGCATCCCCACAATTTTCAGGAACAAAATATTCAGTTACAAGCCTTAAAAACCAGACCTCCGGCTATGTACTTACCCCTGCAGTTAAAGCCTGGCAGGGGTATTCAGGCTATTCCTACATAGACAGGGGGCATACCCTTTCCTTTATTGAAGTAAATCAGGAAGGCCAGACTGTAGCTAAAAAAAGAGGCAGCTTTATTATAAACAGCAGGCCAAAAATTCCTGTAATCTGCCTTACCGCTCCTCCAGAAAGCTGGATAGGAGAAGACGGAGATGGCGGCCTTTACAACACCGACCCTGCCACAGGAAGTGATGAAAAATACCGGGCCTGGCTTGAATACTTTGACTATTCAAAAAATGAATTCTTTTCTTTAAGCAGCCAGATGAAAAGAGGCGGCAACTGGACCCGCTACTACCCTGTAAGAACAATCAACCTTAACTTTAAAAAAGACCAGGATGGTAATAAAAACAAGGCTCCTAAAGTGAATATCTTTAATTCCAGAAAGGGCTGCGGAACAAAACTCCCTGTAGAAGGCCAGATAAAAAGACTCAGGCTTCATGTAGGGGGCAATGACCTTTACGGGGCAATGTTTACAGATGCCTTTATACAGCAGCTTGCCTACAATGCAGGCCTTAATGTAGGAACAGCAGCATACAGGCCCTGCATCCTCTATCTTAACGGGGAATACTGGGGCTTTTACATGATAAGGGAACACTACAACGCCGATTATTTTGAATACAACTACGGCATTAATGACGACAACATCCTTTACGTAGACAGACCCTGGAATGGAGATACGGCAGAAACTTCTTACGCCAGATACCATTTTTCTGTAAAGGATGGTGACCAGAACCTTAACCTTGCAGCCCTTGAAGAACTTTACCTGGCATTAGGCTATGACTGGGCAAGTCAGACTCTTTATGATCAGGATTCAGAAAATTACAAAGACTTTACTCAGGATTCCGTTTACGAAGACTTCTGTAAACTTGTAGACATAGATTCCCTGATAGACCTGATTCTTGTTGAAGGTTATGCCGGAAACTGGGACTTTATGTTTAACAACCTCAGGATGTGGCGTAGTGCAGAAATAGAAGAAGGCAATACTTACGGAGACTGCAGGTGGCGCTTTGTACTCCATGATCTGGACGTAGGCTTTTCTTCTGCAACAGCCGATGCAAAACTGGCAGACAGCAACTGGACTTCCGGTAAAAAAAGCTATTTTGATTATTACCTGGGGAATGAACGCCTTAACCACAGCCTTAACGGACAGACAAAATGGTACCTGCCCCTTTGCGAACACATTATTCTTTCTCAGCCTGCAAAAAATCAGAAATTTAAAAAAAGGCTTCTTGAAAGAGCACAATATATAGAAGAAGCTTTTTCTTATGACAATGCTTCAGTCCTTCTTGAAAGCTTTAAAAAAGAAGCAGAACCTTATATGGAAAACCGGGCAGAACGCTGGGGTTATAATAAATCCCTCTGGGAATCCGGAGTTTCACAAAAAGACAGTGTCCTGCAAAAAAGAGGAGACTATTTTATTAAACAGGTTAAGGCAGCCTTTGGAATATAGGTAAAGATTACATTTATTGATAAAGATTGCTTTTTATTGCATTAAAGTGTAATTTTTTACGAAAAATCTAAGAATGGGAGCCTTTATTTTTCTTGACAAATATTTATGGCGAACATAGAATAAAACCATGGACTTAAGAACAGTATTAACACCAGAAACAGTAGAACTCCACCTCAAGGGAACTACAAAAGAAGAGATTATCGACGAATTGCTCGACATCCTCGTAAAAGCAGGAAAGGTCACAGATAAAGCTTCTGCTAAAGAAGTTGTACTCGACAGAGAGCGCAAAATGTCTACAGGTATGAAACACGGTATCGCTATTCCTCACGGAAAAACAGATGCAGTTTCTGATCTTGTTGCATGCATCGGTATTTCTGACAATCCTGTTGATTTCGACAGCCTTGACCAGGAACCATGCCGCATCTTCATCATGACCTTGTCACCAGTAAACAAGACCGGTCCTCACCTTCAGTTCCTTGCTGAAGTAAGCCTTCTCTTCAAATCAGCTGACAAGCGTGCTCAGATTCTGAACACACAGGACAAAGCTGAAATCATTAAGATTTTGACAGAGTAGTTTCTGGAAACGATCTAGCAGGCCTGCCTTATGTGGCGGGCTTTTTTATTTTTAAATTCTTTTTCTCCATAAAAAAAACCGGCTGCCATGAACATTCATTATTCAGGTAACCGGTTTCTTTATATAAAAGACAGTATTTCTTAAGCCTTAGTATGTACGGCTTTCAAGAACTTCATCTACGTTATTAATGTCAAAAAGACTTTCCTTTACGTTCATAATCTTTTCCGGATCAAAGCCTTTTTCTTTTCTGTCAATAATATCCTTTACAAGTGGACCATGGAGAGGATTACATTCAACTGCACAGTTAATGGTACCTTCCTTTACAAGATTAAGGGCACGTCTTCCGGCATCAAAGGAAATTACAATAACATCTTTTCCTGGTTCCCTACCTGCTTCACGAATAGCATCTACAGCACCAATTGCCATGTCATCATTTTCTGCATATACAACGTCAATCAGTTCAATACCAATGGAATCAATAATTCTCTTCATTACATTGTAGCCTTCTGATTCACTAAAGTTAGCAGTATCACGGCCTACAAGCTTCCAGTCTGAATGGGCACGGAGACCTTCATCAAGACCCTGTGTACGTCCCTTCTGGGCAGAAGAACCCATTGTTCCCTGAATGTTTACAATGTTCAGGTATTTCTTAGTTCTTTCCTGACCTGAAATATAATTTTCAAGCCAGTTAATTGCATTACGACCTTCTCCTACAAAGTAGCTTCCTACCCAGCAGTCATAGAAGTTTGAATCTGCACTGATCTGTCTGTCTACCAGGATTACAGGAACATCTGCTTCCTTTGCTTCACGGAGAACTTCTTCCCATCCATCTTCTACTACAGGAGCTATTACAAGATAATCAATTCCGTCATCAAGAAGCTTACGTATTGCTTCTATCTGAAGTTCGCGGCTTCCGTTACAGTCATACATATCAAGAACGTATCCGCTGTTTTCGTCAAAAGTTTCTTTGAAAGAATCTGTGTTTGCAATACGCCATGCTGATTCGTGTCCGGCCTGAACAAAACCTACGATAAGATCCTGTTTCTGACAGCCTGTAAACATTAAAACAAATGCAGCTGCAAGCAATGCCATTATTCTTTTCATCACTTTTCCCCCTAAAATAAAATACTACTATTTTCATATTAACAGTTTAATCTTTATAAGTCGAGTTTTTATATTCATTTGTTTATAAAAAAATACTGGATTTATTGTATAAATATGCAATTTTACCCTAATTTAATTGATAAAAATTACATAAGTTACTATAATTCCCCCATTATGATTAATCCATTAGCACAAGAATTAAATGACCTTCTTGCAGGCACAACACCTGGAGAACTGCTTTCTGATTTAGGACAGCGCCTTTACTTTCCTAAAGGAATTATAGCCCAGAGCGGCGAGGCCAAAAAACTTGGTAAAGTTGCCAACGGAACTATCGGCATGACCGTAATTAACGGTAAGCCTGCAATTCTTCCTTCTGTTCGCAAATACTCACCTGAACTTCAGAGCGGCGAACTTGTTGCTTATGCACCAACTGCAGGAAATCCTGATCTTCGTGCTCTCTGGAAAGAGGAAATGATCAGAAAAAATCCTGGTCTTGATGGAAAATCATTCTCACTTCCTGTACTTGTACCAGGTCTTACAGCAGGTATCTCTTACCTTGCAGACCTCTTCCTTGATGAAGGAAAGGGACTTATTGCAGCAGATCCATCCTGGGACAACTACGTTCTTATTGCCAGTGCAAGAAGAAACGCACCTTTTACACAGTTCCCTATCTTTAAGGACGGAAAATTCAACGTTGACGGTCTTGAAGAATGCCTTAAAAAAGAAGCTGCAGGCGGTTCAGTAAGGGTAATCCTTAACTTCCCTCAGAATCCTTCAGGTTATTCCCCTGTAAAGGAAGAAGCTGCCCGTATTATCGCTATTGTTAAGGAACTGGCAGAAAAGGGTACAAAAGTTATGGTATGGTGCGACGACGCATACTTTGGACTTAACTACGAAAACGACATATATCCACAGTCCCTTTTTGCAGAACTTTGTGACCTTCACGAAAACGTTCTTGCTGCAAAAATAGACGGACCTACAAAAGAAGACTTTGCATGGGGATTCCGCTGCGGCTTTATTACTTTTGGCTGCAAAGGTCTTTCTGATGCTCACTATGATGCTCTTGTTAAAAAACTTATGGCTGCAATCCGTTCTTCTGTTTCCTGCGCTTCTACTCCACCACAGTCTATGGTTCTTAAGGCATACAAAGAAGGAAACATTCAGGCAGAAAAAATTGAATTCCGCAAGGTTCTTGAAAACAGATACAAGCTTGTAAAGAAATTCCTGGCTTCTCATAAAAGTGACTTTATTAAACCTCTTCCATTTAACTCAGGTTACTTTATGGCATTCCACCTTGATACAATAGATGCAGAAGTTTTAAGACAGAAGCTTCTTAAAGACAAGGGAATCGGAACAATATCCATTGACGCACATACCCTTCGCGTGGCATTCTCAAGTCTGGATGAAGAAAAGATTGATATTGTTTACCAGGCAATTTATGACACTGCAGAAGAACTTGCAAAAGCTTAAGTTTTTCTTCCTTCTGGCTGCACTTTTTTCTTTTATAAGCTGCAGCCAGAATAAAAGAAATTATCTCGTTGTATGGACTGACACAGCTGACCTTGCCTCTTTTGCTGAAGATTTTAATGCCAGTCATAATAATTCAAAAGTTGTAATCGTTTACAAGGAAAAAGCTGCAGCAGCCCTTCCCCCTGCAGCTGACGAACTCCAGCCGGATATTGTTATTGCCAGCTGGCTTATGAATTCTTCTATAAGAAAGCACTTCGCTTCCCTGGACTTTATGTTTAAGTCCGGCCTTCTAAATAAAGATGATTTTTATCCTCAGATTCTGGAGTACGGCACTATTGACGACAAGCAGTACCTTATTCCTTTTAGCTTTAACCTTCCTATGGTTATCTATTCATCTGCAAATGAATATCTTCTTCAGGATGAACACCTCCTTACCCTTGAGCACATGGAAAAGATTTCTTCTGAATTCAACAAAAAGAATGACAGCGGAACTTACACAGCCATGGGTTATGCTCCAGGATGGGACAGCACCTTCCTTTACGAAGCAACAAAGCTTAACGGAGCCGCCTACGCAGAAAGAGGCAGAAGCTTTATCTGGAATGAAAAGGCTGTAAACAAAACCATAGACCAAATGAAAAACTGGACTACAACTTTTAACACTGATACTACAACCGAAAAAAACTTTCAGTTCAGATATCTTTTTATGCCTAAGCACCGCCAGATCAGTACAGGAAGAAGTCTTTTTGCCTCAATCAAGAGCAATGAATTCTTTAAGCTTGATGAAAGCCAGAGTGAAGGCATTAACTTCAGGTGGCTTGCTGCAGAAGGCAAGATTCCTATTGAAGATGACATTGTCTCCATTGGACTTTACAAAGCTACCCGCCACACTAACGAAGCAGAAGTATTTATCAGCTGGCTTCTTAACGAAAAAACACAAAAGCACCTTATAGAAAGAAAGCTTTCCATGAAGCTTGATACAACAACCTTTGGTCTTGCAAATGGTTTTTCTTCAATAAAGGCTACTAACGAAAATTACTACCCTGTTTATTACCGCCAGCTTCTTGGAAGTCTCCCTGGAGAAAAAAATCTGGTAGTGCCGGATATTCTTCCTTACAGATGGAACAGTATAAAAGAAAAAATTATTCTCCCTTATCTGGAAGAATGTGTAACTACAGATTCTAAAAAACAGCCTGATTCCCTTAAAACAAGAATAGAAAACTGGAACAAACAGTTCTATTGATAAAAAACTTCTTAATAAGAATACAAATAATACCGATACTAAATATGACGAGGATACGCTTATGTTTAGTAACGGTATTAATTTAAACGCATCAACTTATAAATCTCTTTTCAATACTTCCGGGGGAATTCTTAATGTTCCGGTCAGCCCTGGTGCCGTTATTTATTCTCAGTTTGATTATGTTCACGGAATTGCAGCAGATCCAGGACAGAGAGGCGTTCCTGTTAGTCGTGTAAGCATTCTTAATACCCTTATCAACCAGCTTGTAAACATGAAGAAAACCCCTTCCTTTACAAAAGAAGAAATAGGGGGAATGAATGATGAACAGAAGGATGCCCTTATAAAGCAGTACCAGCAGCAGATTCAAAGCGAAATTGCCGCAGCAGCCCAGGCTCAGACAGGCAGCTACGGACTTGCCGGAATAATGCCGGAAGCCGGAGCTGTTGTATCTATCAGTATTTAATTAAGTTATTTCCACAAAAACCAGAGTAATGTTCCATAAGATGCAGCTGCTATTATGCCTGCAGGAAGAACATTCTTTATCCAGTCCAGACTTTTTATCTCATAAGATTCCCTTTTTAAAAGTCCCAGGGCGTACTGACCAGAAACAGAAGAAAATGGAGTAAGGGAAGCACCACAACAAAGTCCTGCCAGCATTGCAGCAGAAAGAAGGCCGGATTTAAATGCATAGGAAGCAGCTGCTATTTTTATTACAGGAAGCAGCATGATTATAAAAGGTATTCCCTCTAAAAAAGCCCCTGCAAGAAGGGATACAAAAAATACAACTAAGTAAATGCAAATCCTTGAACTTCCACAGGCTGTAAGTAAAAAACCTGCCAGATCATTATAAACGCCGGATTTTTTAAGGGCACCTGCAATAACAAAAACGCCGCCAATATAAACAAACATATCCCAGTCCATTTCCTTTAAGAAGGTCAGAACTTCGGAAAGTGTCTTTTTCTCAAAGAGGAAAAACCACAAAAGACCTGCCAGAGCAATTCCTAAAACGGCACTACCGGAAGTACATTCAAATCTTAGAGTTGTAAGGGAACAGAATATAAGTACTGCAATAACAGCAGCGTAAAGAATAAGGGGAACAATACTTACAATCTTTACCCTTGCAATAAAGTAAGAGCCCTTAAGCTTTCTTGAAAAATAAATGAAGAAGAAAATGGATGTAACAAGAAGGGAGAGCTGAGCTATAAAGAAAAGGGAAATCTTACCGGAATAAATAAAGAAATTTCCCAGGGAAAAAGCTGTACTGTCTGCAAAAATAAATGAAGCTGGAGAAGCAAAGTAAAAAGCAGAAGCTTCCATCATACAAACTGCTCCAAGGGACAATAAAAAGAAAGCAGGATTAAACTTAAGCTGATTACTTAAAGAAAGAATTACCGGCAGGCTGACTGTCATTGCGGCAACAGGTCCCATAAAGGCAGAAAGAATTGCAGTAAAAATAAAAAGCATTGTTAAGGAAAGGGAAGGAAGCTTTACAATAGAAAGCAGCAGGCTGGCAGCCTTTTCCGGAATCCTGGAATAAACCATAAGGGCATTAATAATCATAAGTCCTGCTATAATCATCATAAGATTATATGGAATTGCCGTACCCAGACTATAGGCAGGAGCATAAAGCCTCATGGATGCAATATCATTCATAGCCAGCAGGTCCTTAGGAAGGGCAAATATCTGCCCCGGAAAAATCATACCCAGAATGATAATAAGAAAAGCTGCAAAACTTGAAAAATAAATTCTCTTTTTCTTAAAAACAACTGCAAGCAAATACATCACTGCTGCAATACCAAGGACAAGCCATTTCATCTGCATGATTTTCTCCTGAAAACAGATACTGCAAAAAGCAGTACAAATACTATAACAGCAGCTGCCAATATTTTCCACACAGGAAGACCGTAAGGACAAAGTACCAGGCCTCTGTAAAGGGAATTAAAGCCAAAAAAGGCAAAAAGCAGGGCTGCAAGAACATGTATAAAGAATAAAGAAACTTTTTTCTTAAGGAAAATACAAAGGGCAAGGCCAAGCATATCTGCTAAAAAGAGACCGGCAGAACAGGCAAGCCATACAGGAATGCAGACAGAAAGTCCTTCACTGGCACCAAAAGTAAAGGCTGCAAGCTGAGTTTTATCTCCAAACTCTGCAATAAAAAAACTAAAAAAAACAGCAGCTATTGCCAGACCTGATTTTTTTACACCAGACTCTTCTTCTTCATCATCATCTTCTTTAAAGGAAGAAAGGGCAAATAATAAAAATACAAGACCGGCCGTAAGCTTTACTATCCATAAAGGAATCAGGTTTCCGGCAACAGAACCGAGGGCAACAGCCAGGGCATTTAAAACCAGAATTGCAGCAGCTGTTCCCGCAACAATATCCCTTAACTTATATCTGGAAGAAAGAGCCACAAGTAAAAGCTGAGTTTTATCCCCCATCTCTGCAATAAATACTGTAAGCAGAATGGAAAAGAAACTTAAAATCAAAACTAACCCCTTAAATAATTACTTAAAATACCTTGCCGTAAGAGCATCTGCCAGAAACTGAGCCTTTCTGAAAGTCTGCAGCATAAGAGGAACAAAAAGAGGAATAAGAATCTTTAACTTTTTTAGTCCCTTTGCATGAGAAAAAGCACCCCTGACTATCTGAGTCTTAATAATAGCCGACAGTTCGTCAAGAAGCAGAGGCATAAACCTGAAGATTATTCCGGTTACTAAAACCAGATACCTGACAGGCACTCCTGCCTTAGCCAGAGGCAGAAGTACTCCGGAAAGTCCGTCAAGAATTTCCCTCTCACTGGTAGAGCTTATAAAAACAGCAACACAGGTAACAGAACATAAAGCCCTGATTAAAGTCTTTACGGAAAGAAGGATTTTGTATTCAGAAATAACAATGAATTTCCATCTGAATATTTCTGAGTCCCCTTTACTTACCGGATAAAAAATAAATTCCAGTAAAAGGAAAAAAAGTATAAAGGGAAGAAGCTTTCTTAAAGCAGTAAATACTTTCTTTAAAGAAAAAGAAGAACAGAGGGCATAAATAAAATTCAGCCCCAGCATTATGGCACAAAGACTTACAGACTGAACTGCAAGGGATGCTGTAAATAAAAAGAGGAATATTAAAGTCTTAAGCCAGGCCGGTTTATCAGATAAAAGGGAAGATGGAACTTTTGCAGGAGCAGTCAGAACTCCCGTAAGTTTTTGAATTGAATTCAATATCAGGGAATTGGATGCAGCCTCTATATTTTTTAACTGAGTGCCTGTTTTTACGTCTTCTTTAGCTTCTAGACCGGCTTTATCATCTGCCTTTGTCGCAATTAAATCCTTCCATAAAATGTGGCAGTCTGCTGCAGCTGCTTCTTCCATTCTGTGGGTACTAAAAAGAACTGTTTTTCCTTCATCAGCCAGCTGCCTTAAGGTTCTTAAAACTGTCTTTCTTGAAACTCCGTCCAGGGCAGAAGTAGGTTCATCAAAAATAAGTATATCCCTGTTAAGGGCAATAATACCTGCAATAGAAAGCTTTCTTTTTTCTCCACCGCTAAGATTAAAGGAAGAGCGGTTGCCATATTCCTTGTAATTAAGGCCGGCAAGTTCCATGGATGACTTTACCCTTCTTACAAGTTCCTTACCTTTAAAGCCTTCATTAATTGCGCCAAAGGCTACATCATCTGCTGCATAACGTTCAAATAAAGCAGCTTCACTTTCCTGTAATGCAAGGGCCGGAATACAGCTTCCTTTTATACTGCCACTGTCTGCTTTTTTAAGACCGGCAAGACATTCAAATAAAGTTGATTTACCGCAGCCGGAAGGACCTGTTAATGCCACAAGAGAGCCCTTCTTTAATTCAAAGGAAAGATTTTTAAAAACCTCATACCCCTCATAAGAAAAAGAAAGGTTTTCTACTTTAAGGCTTGTTTCCCTCTCCTGTAAATTTATTTTTGAAGAAGGAAGGCACTGGTCACCGCTGTCAAAAAGCATATCTTTAACAGGAGCTGCCTTTTTAAATTCCTCACTGCTGCCGTCAAAGATTTTACGTCCCTTATCAAGAACAATAACCCTGCCTGCAGCTAAAACTTCATCTTCATCATGGGTTACGTGAATTACAGTATGTCCCTTTGCATTCCACTGCCTTATAAATTCCACCAGCTCTTCCCTGGCTTTAGGATCCAGCATGGCTGTAACTTCATCAAGAATAAGAAGGGATGGAAAAAGTGCAAGGATGCCGCTGAATGCAAGACGCTGAGTCTGTCCTAAAGAAAGTTCAAAGGTCCTGTTCATAGCCTTATCTGCAATTCCCACAACAGTCAGACATTCAATAGTACGAAGTTCAATCTCTGCCTTTGACATATTAAGGTTCTGGGGACCAAAAGCGGTATCCCTTTCTACTATGCCTGCAACAATCTGTTCTTTTGGCTGCTGAAAAACAATTCCCGGAAGAGTATTTTTTTCTACAGTAAAATCTCCTGATTCAGGCTGAATAAAACCTGCAATAAGCCTTGCCAGTGTTGATTTACCGGAGCCATTTAATCCTGCCAGGGCAATATATTCACCCTTATTAATTTCTATACTGATGTCCTTAAGGGCAGGAGTCTGGCACTGAGGATATTTATAGTTTACGTTCTTAAGGCTCACAAGAGACATAGGGCACATTCTACCTTTTTTAGGCAACTTCTTCAATTTGAAACGCAATATAACCATTCCCGCTGCAGATTATTATTTTCTTGACAGAACTTCTTACAGCCGTATACAATTTTTCATATATAAGTTTATTTTAAGGAGATGAGTATGAAAAAATTTATTGCATTAGCATTGGGAATGGCTCTGGCTGTAAGTTCAGTTACAGCAGAAAGGATTTCTACAATCGGCGTAAGGGGAGACCTTTCTTTCAGCGTCGGCTCAGAACTTGGCAGCGACATAAAGGATGTTTACAAATCCTTTGGAGTTAATTTAGATCCGACAACTGAAGTCGGCGGAGGAGTAACTCTTCTTATTAAGAATACATTCTCCAACAACATTGTACTTCAGGGTGAATTCGGTTTTGCACACAATGTCGTGGGATTTGAAGGAGACGGCGTTGAAATGACATTCAGCTGCAACACCCTTAACTTCGCAGCCCTTTTCGGCTATGACTTCCTTCTGGCACAGAATACAGTTGCCCTTACTCCGTTTGTAGGAATCCAGGCAGGATACATTCTGGGAGACTGTGATTCAGAAGTTACAGTTAGCGGTACTACTCAAAGCGACAGCGGCTCTGTAGACTCCATTTCCCTTTCAAGCCTGCTGTTTGGCGTTGAAGCTCTTGTAAGTGTAGGTCCGGGACACATCGTACTTGACGGCCGTTACAATTTAGGACTTTTCCCGGTTCGGGATGACGATAGTGACATTGCAACATTCAGAGCACTTCAGCTTGGTGCCGGATATTCATGGAAACTGAATTAACAGAATAAAAAAATATAATCACGATGAACTTGATTCAGCATCTGAGCTATATAAAATGCAAAGATTCCGAATCAGGTTCAGAATGCTATAATCCTGCAAACTTATCAGTCAGTAATGACATTTACTTTTCAAATCACGTTTTTTTCTGTAAAATTACGGTATTATGGTTATCGCTTCAATTGATATGAAAGACGGACACGTTGTCCAGCTTAAAAATGGAAAAGATCTGGTGCTTCAGCGTGATGATGCAGATGCACTTATCAATGACTTCAACAAATATGGAGAAGTTGCAATTATCGACCTTGATGCTGCAATGCGTAACACAGACGAAAAAGGTAACACTCCAAATACAAAGCTTTTAAAATCTCTTCTTCATAAAGGTAATGTTCGTGTAGGAGGAGGTATCCGTGACGTAAAAAAAGCACGTCAGCTTATCTCTCTTGGTGCAGAAAAAGTAATCATTGGTTCAGCTGCATGGAACGCTGACCGCAAAAATGATTCAGATCCTGTACTTAATGTTTCTTTCCTTGAAGAACTTTGTGCTGCAATCGGAAAACAGAGGGTAATCATTTCTGTTGATGCAATTAACGGAAAAATTGCAGTAAAGGGATGGAAAGAAACTGTTAACATAAGCCTGATTGAAGGAGCAAAAGAAGCTCAGAAATATGCATCGGAACTTCTCTTTACCTGTGTAGAAAAAGAAGGCTGCATGCAGGGAACAGACATGGAACAGGTTAAGGCCCTTCGTGATGCCGTAAGCTGCCGTGTAGTTGCTGCAGGTGGAGTTAACTCTCTTGAACAGATTACACAGTTAGAAAAAATGGGCTGTGACGTTCAGCTGGGAATGGCCCTTTACACAGGAGCTGTAAGTCTTAAAGATTCATTTATCAGCTGCCTGGACTTTGAAAAAGAAAAGGGTATGATTCCTGTTATTGCCCAGGATGCAAGAAGCTCTCAGGTAATGATGATGGGCTATGCAAACAAAGAAGCTTTTGAAAAAACTTTTGATACAAACAAGCTCACCTTCTTTAGCCGCAGCCGCAACTGTCTCTGGACTAAGGGAGAAACTTCAGGACACTTCCTTGAAGTTGTAAAACTCCGTGCTGACTGTGACAGGGATACAGTTCTTGCAACAGTTATTCCTCATGGAGGAGCCTGCCACACAGGAAGCTGGTCATGCTTTGGCAGTGACCCTGATGAACGTTCAACACTGGAACGTCTTTACGGAACAATTTCAGAACGCTTTGCAAATCCAAAACCTGGAAGTTATACAGCAACCCTTAACGACAAGAGGGTTCGTGAAAAGGTAATGGAAGAAGCAGAAGAACTTACAGATGAAGCAGAAACAAAAGATGATGTTATCTGGGAAGCAGCTGACCTTCTTTACTTTATGAGCGTCCTTATGTACAAGGAAGGCGTTAACTGGCAGGATGTTTATAACGAACTGGACAAGCGCCATAAGGAAAAATAAATCTTTTTCTTAAATAATAACCCCCGTCTGTAAAAGGCATCTATAATAAAGAGCCTTTCAAAAGCGGGGGTATTTTTTTGTCCTACTCGTGAAGTTTAAAATCTGTATCTGAATCTATTATAGAAAGCATGATATCTGCAAAAAATGGATCAAACTGAGACCCCTTACCCTTTTCTATCTGTTCACGGACAACATCCTGAGTAAGATGACGGCGGTAACTTCTGTCAGAAGTCATTGCATCATAAGCATCTGCTACACCGATAATTCTTGCAACCTCTGGAATCTTTGTTTCTTTTAGACCATCAGGATACCCCTTTCCGTCCCAGCGTTCATGGTGCCACCTTGCCCCAACAACAACTTCAGGTACAGCAGTAATGGATTTAAGAATATCACTACCGATTACAGCATGAGTCTTTATGATTTTAAATTCTTCATCTGTAAGTTTATCCGGCTTGGAAATAATTGAATCAGGAATTCCAATCTTTCCTACATCATGAAGAAGACCGGCATAAAAAATTCTTTCAAGTTCATCTTCTGATTTACCGGCTTTACGGGCAATCATTACTGCATATTTAGAAACACGATTTGAGTGGCCGTTGGTATACTGATCCTTTGCATCAATAGCAACAACCAGGGCAGAAATTACCTGACTTGTAAATTCCTTATTCTTTTTCTGTTCCCTGATAAATTCCCTGTACCTGTAAACTACCAGGGAAAGAAGAATCATTATTATAATTCCTGCAACTAAAAGCCTGAACCAGGTAAGGTCCCACAAATAAGGTTCCTTTATTACAGTAACCATAGTAGAAGGCTGGCTCTTTACTTCATCCCTGGTCATGGCAATTACGGAAAACTTATATTCACCATGAGGAAGGTTTGTATAAGAAACAATTCTCTGGCTTGTCCATTCAGAAAATTTTGAATCATAACCTTCAAGCATATAACTGAATTTTACCTGCTCAGAAGAAATAAAACTTAAGCCTGTAAATTTAATGCTGAGACGTTTTATATCCGGACCTATTACAACAGGCTTGCCATCATAAACGTAGCTTTCATCATCTACACTTATTTCCTGAATCTGAACTATAGGTGCCTTTGTATTAAGCTTGCCCCGGACAGGATCATAAAATGCAACTCCGTCTACAAGGGTAAACCAGAGTCGACCAAATGAATCCTTTGCAGATTTGGAAGTAGAAGTAACACCTGCTGTAGCAATTCCATCTGAACGGCCATAAAACTTTGAGAAGATGGAAGAACTTTTTCCGGAAAGACAGTTTTCAAAATCCCTTAAATGAACGGAAAAGATTCCCTTGTTACTGGTAAACCAGACTGTTTGCGTATAATCCATTAAAGCCTGGAATACACCGTCAGTACCAAGACCATTTGAAGAATCAAAATTATGAAATTCCATTTGATCCCGGCTGCCACTTATAATGCTCAAGCCTGTACCGGTACAAACCCATATCTGATTCTCAACAGGTTCTGATATTTTAAAGATGATGTTTCCTATAAGGCCATCATTTGTTGTAATCTTCTGTTTTATCTCAAAACTTTCTGAATCAATTATAAAAATACCGCCCCCATCTGTTCCGCACCAGACATCATGATTTTTATCTTCATAAAGGGCCATGATAAAATCTGAATCCAGCCCGGCATTCTTATCAATATTAATGATTTTTCCGTCGGCAGCGTTACCCTTAATTATGTTAAGGCCATTGGTCGTTGCCACATAAAGGTCCCCGTCTGAATGAAGCAGGGTGACCCTGGTCCTGTTACCGGTAAGGCCGTCTTCTTCCTTCCAGCTTACAAGACTTCCGTCAGGGGAATACTTTATTACTCCCAGACTTGCATAGGAACTTACAATTACATCTCCCTCTTCCGTTACATTAACATCACGAATCCTGATATTTTCACAATAGCGGGTAAGGGCATTGCTTACAAATTTTTTCTGGTCATAACAGCGTAAGCCCTTGTCTCCTGCCAGCCAGGTTACTTTTCTAAAAGTATCTTCTGCTACGGCATTAATTGTTTCATTAGTGCGGATTACCCGGAACTGGCTCTGACTTAATTTTTCAAGTCCACCTCTGTCCGTACCAAGCCAGATATTACTCTCCCGGTCTTCAATAATTCTGATAACCTTGTCATCTATAAGTCCCTGGGCTTCTGTAAAATAAGAAATCTCTCCATCAGATAAAACAGCCAGGCCCGTATCTGTAGAAAACCACATGTTACCGTCTGAATCCTGAAAGATACAGCTGACAATAGTTCCTTTCTGACTGCTTCCACCTATAGCATAAATAACTTCTTCATCATTATTCTTTTTTAAAACATAATAAGGACTGATTCCAAACCAGAAGGTTCCGCTGGAATCCTGAGTAACATAAGTAACCACAGGATTCTCAAAACTGTGAATACCTTCATAAACTGTAAAACGCCTTTCTGAATAAAGATAAAGCCTTTTTTCCTGACCTGTACAAATCCAGATTCTTCCGGCAGAGTCACAGAACATATTTTTTACGAGAATATTGTTTTCTTCCCCAAGTGCTTCAATTCCCTCAGGAATAAGAACCTTACCTTCACTGTTGATTATGGCAATTCCTGAAGAAGTTCCTACCCAGATATTGCCTTCATTATCCTGGCAGATATCCCTTATGGAATTATTAGGCAGGCCGTCCTGAACTGAATAACTTTTTACACTGTCATCCGGAGCTATGCAGAAAATTCCCTCATCGTTGGAACCATTCCACAAATTTCCCCTGGAATCAATAAAAAGAGACCTGGCACTTACAAAGTTGTATTTTTTATCGTAATTTCTGTTGATGATTTCAAATTCAATACCGTCAAACCGCCCCAGGCCTTCATAAGTTCCTATATAAATGTAGCCTTTTGTATCCTGGACAATATCAGTTACGGAGTTTCCCGGAAGTCCGTCTTCAGAATTCCAGCTGGTAGGGACGTAGTTATTAAAAAAAAGACTGCCTTCACAAAAAGAGCCCTGCATTACTGTGTAAAACAATAAAAACACGAATATTTTTCTAAAAGTCTTCATATATGTAGTAATTATAATCCCTATTCCCCGAGAAATAAAATTTATTCTTGTTTTTACGTATCTTTTAAGGTATGATTTTGTTAAAGATTTAAAGAATATATTTTTGGAGGAATAATAATGAAAAAGACAAATTTGTTTTTAGCAGCTGTAATTCTCTCTGCCGGAGCTTATCTTACTGGTTGTGCTTCTACAGAAGAAACATCTGACAAATCTCTTTCAACTGGTTCTTCAGTAACCAGAGAAACTATTGACTGGCAGGGTGCCGTAGTTAACCGTGATCCACCAGTATGGGTTTATGATGCCCTTGCTTCTGATTACGATTCACTTGAAAACGGAGAACTTGCAAGCAAACTTAAGGACAAATACTATGTTGTAGTTAGCGGTTCACGTGCAAAGAAAAGTGACCGTGACCTTAAGCTTCTTGAAAGCAGCGTAACAGCAAACTACATGGTTCAGATTGCACAGACACTTAACAACGGTGTTGACCAGCGCTTCTCTGGTGCTCTTTCTACAAACGAAGACACACAGAAACAGCTTACTGCAACTGCAACAGAAGCTAAGTTTACTGGATTCCAGAAAGTTGGTGACTACTGGCTTCTTCAGCGCGTTACAGACAAGAAAAACGATAAAACAACAGAAAACTACACTGTAGTTCAGGTTTATGCATGCGAAAAGGAACTCTGGCAGCAGCAGGCAGCAGCTTACATTCAGCAGCTTGGTCTTAATGCAGACAGCCCGGACCTTAAGAAAGCAGGCGAAATGGCTGACGAAATCGCTTCAAGCCTTAAACCAGCTACATCATCAGCAGTTTATGGTGATGGAAACGGAGTTTACTTTACTGCAGAGTAATAAAAGCCTTACTTAAACATAAGGTCATAAGCCGTCCTGATAACAGGGCGGTTTTTTTATGCCTTTTTCCCTGCTCCTTAAAATTCACTCCGTCCCTTAAAAAATCCCCCGCCCCGCAGCTTCCTCCTGTAACAGCCTCTGATAACAGCCCCAATGCCCTGTTCACAAACACACCGGACTGCCCTTGTTTTCAATTTTCTTCAAATATGCTACACTTTGCTTTATGATTAAGATTCAGAAAAGTAATGAAATAGAAGAAAGTTTCTTTAACGGAAGAGATTTTGGTGACTCAATCCAGACTGTACGTGACATTCTTAAAGACGTACAGACAAGAAAGGATAAAGCCCTCCGTGAATACAGCCAGAAGTTTGACGCAGCTACTCCGGATAATTTTGAAATTCCCCAGGAGACACTTAAAGCTGCTGCAGAAAAACTGGAAAAAAACAATCCTGATCTTTATAAATCCCTCTGTTATTCAAGGGACCTGGCCTTAAGGTTTGCAAAAAAACAGAAGGAATCCTTTGATGACTTTGAAATAGAACTTGAACCTGGCATTATTACAGGCCAGAAAAATATTCCTGTAGACATTGCAGGAGTTTATGTTCCTGCAGGAAGATTCCCTCTTGTAAGTACAGTAATTATGACCGTAACACCAGCCCTTGCTGCAGGTGTAAAAGAAATAATTCTCTGCACTCCTCCAAGAAAAAATCCTGATGGTTCCAGCAAAGCCTATGCTGATGAAAACATTATGGCTGCAGCATACATCTGCGGAGTAACAAAAGCATTTGCATGTGGCGGCGCTCAGGCTGTAGGAGCTATGGCCTTTGGTACAGAAAGCATTCCTAAAACAGATGTTATTGTCGGACCAGGAAACAAATTCGTAGCAGAGGCAAAAAAACTTGTTTACGGAACTGTTGGCATAGACATGGTTGCAGGTCCTACAGAAGTATTCATCATTGCAGATTCAAGTGCAAATCCTGAATGGGTTGCAGCAGACCTTCTTGCTCAGGCAGAACATGATATTGTTGCCCAGCCTGTACTTGCAACTCCTGACCAGAAACTTGCAGAAAAGGTTGCAGAAGAAATTGAACTTCAGCTCCAGACTTTAAGCACAAAAGAAACAGCTTCCCAGAGTATTGCTAACTGCGGAAGAATCATTATAACAAAAGACCTGGAAGAAGCTGCAGAAATTGCCAACAAAAAAGCTCCGGAACACCTGGAACTTGCCATGGAAGCAGGAAGCAGCCGTGATAAAATTGAATCCCTGGTACACAACTATGGTTCACTTTTTATTGGCCACGGTTCAGCAGAAGTATTCGGGGATTACGCAGCAGGCCTTAACCACACACTGCCTACATCAGGAAGTGCAAGATTTACAGGCGGCTTAAGCGTAAGGGTCTTCCTTAAAACAGTAACAACTTTGAAAACAAGAGCCGGAGAAAAGGGAACTCTTGCCAGTGCAACAGCTGCAGGTTTCCTTGGTGATGCAGAAGGTCTTGCCGCTCATGCAAAAGCAGCCAGACTTCGTCTTACAAAATAAGTAACTCAAGTAATTTGGGAGAATAAAAATGAGAATATGTAAAATCGGTGAAGAAGTTTTAAGCCTTACATGTGAACCTGTTAAGCCGGAAGAAATTGATGACAACTTTAGAAATACTCTTAATGAAATGTTTGATACCATGATCAGTGCAAACGGAGTCGGACTTGCAGCACCTCAGGTTGGTATTGCAAAAAGATTTTTCGTTCTTATGTCAGATGATGATGTAAAAAGAGTTTTTATTAATCCGGAAATCACAAAAACTTCTGCAGAAACAGTAGCTTATGAAGAAGGCTGTCTCTCTATCCCAGGTGAATCAGAATCAATTGTACGCCCTGTAAAAGTTTCAGTAACAGCCCTTAACGAAAATGGAAAGCGCTTTACAATAGAAGATGCAGATGGTCTTCTTGCAAGAATCATTCAGCACGAAAACGATCACCTTAACGGAGTTCTTTACATTGACCGTGGTGATGAAGAGTTTAAAAAAGAAATTATAGCTAAATTCAAAAAGAGAGCAGAAAAAGCTGCTGCTAAAGCCGCTGCCAGGGCTGCAAAAAAAGCAAGCATAGAAGCAAAGATTGCAGCTAAAAATAAAAAAGGAAAATAAATGCTAAGAGTAATTTATGGTGGAAGTCCTGCAGATTCAGCTAAGACTCTTGAGCTTATACTTAAAGACAGCGTTATGTCTGGCAGTATTCCCGAACATGAATATAAAGTTGTAGGCGTACTTACAAATCCTCCTTCTTCCCACGGACGTCATAAGGAACTTATTCCGACAGAAGTAGAAACTTATACCCGCATCTGGAATGAAGCCCGTGAAGATAACATTCAGATTTTTACACCAGAGCATATAGGTCAGGCAGAAAGAGAACAGATTGCTCAGCTTAAGCCTGATATTTTTGTATGCTTTGCTTATGGTCATATTGTAGGTCCAAAATTCTTTTCCATCTTCAGGCTGGGAGGAATTAACCTTCACCCTTCCCTCCTTCCTAAATACAGGGGAGCTACTCCGGTGCCTGCCTGCATTCTTAATCAGGATGCAGAAACAGGATTCAGTGTACAGAAAATGTCTCAGGAAATTGATGAAGGAGACCTGCTTTATCAGCAGAAAACTTCCCTTGCAGGAACAGAAACAGCAGGCATGCTTTTAAAAAATGCAGCCCTTTATGGTGGAACAGCCATTACAAATATTCTTCGTGAAACTGCAAAAACAGGTATTCTTCCTCCAAGCTGGAAGCAGACCGGTATTCCAAGTTACTGTGCAATGATAAGAAAGTTTGACGGAAAAATTAACTGGAAGGATTCTGCATTAAAGATAGATGCACAGATCAGGGCTTATACACCATGGCCGGGATGCTATACAGAAACCAATGGCCAGCAGCTTAGAATCTTAAAGGCAGCAGCAGCAGTAAAAGTAGCAATTCAGGATGCAAACTTTCCTCAGAACACAGCAGCTGTTCCGGGTACAGTTCTTGCCTATAACAAACAGAGAGGCATTCTTATTCAGACAGGAGACGGTGTCCTTATCGTTACGGAATTACAGTGGCAGAGTAAAAAAGCCATGGACTATAAATCATTTATGAACGGTGCCAGAAATTTTATTGGTACAGTTCTTGAATAAAAAGCGGAGACAGTAAATGAAACTCAAAAACCCTTTGGAATTTTTCAAATCAAAAAAAACACTTCGTGTATTCATCGAGAAACAGGCAGAAACTATTGAAAGCTCAGGAAAAGTTCTTATCATTACAGTTGTGGGCTCAATCATACTTATGTTTGCTGCAGCCATTGCAATCTTTTTTGCCAACGTACAGGGCGAAGAAAAAGTCATGGTACCTGATGTAACAGGAAAAAATATTTACACAGGTCTCTTTGAACTTGAACAGAAAGAACTTTACGGAAAAATCCAGTTCCGTGATTCAGAAAATGAAGGTGATGAAGGAAAAATCATTGCCCAGGATCCTGTTGAAGGTTCAATCGTAAAAGCCTACAGAAGGGTAACCCTTACAGTTAGCAGGGGCCTTGCGCTGGATTCAATTCCTGATTATACAGGCAGCAATTATAATGATGCAGTAAATAAAATCGACCTTCACTACGCAGGAGAAGTTCCTCTTATTAAGGTTAAGAAACCTGTTTACCTGACCAGCGAAAACAATGCAGGAACAATTCTTGCCCAGTATCCGGAAGCAGGAACAACAATCATTGACCCGGTTGATCTTACTTTTATCGTAAGTGCCGGCAACGAAAAACAGCTTGTATCAGTTCCATCCCTTGAAGGAAAAACTTTAGATCAGCTTCTTACTATTATGAAGGATTCTAAACTGGTATTTGACCTTACAAATACCTACACTTACGGAAAGAAGTTTAAGGTTGAATATTCTGATAACGTAGAAAGAGCAGCTCCTTACTCAAGAGTTAAGGCTGACATTTCATTTAAGGCAAAGAACGAAAAAGATACTACAAGCTGCGGCATCTTTACAATTCAGCTCCCTGAATATCCATTCCCTGTTCCTATGAAACTGGAATGCCTTGATTCAGACGGAATTGAATCTGTAATCATAGAATTCAATCATCCGGGTAAGCTTGTAACAATTCCTTATGAAGTAAAAAAAGGATCAACTGTTTCCCTTGTAGTAAATGGCGAAACACTTAAAAAAGAAGTTGTTCAGTAATTAATACCTGACTAAAAAAATGCCCTGCATTTTAAGTGCACTTTAATGTCACTTTCTAATGCAGGGCTTTTTTATTTATAAGTTTTTATTTCTTACATTCTTTCTACACTGCCATCGCTGTGGGCGATAAAAACAGTTGGTACATTTTTTGTAAAGAAACCACATTCAACAACACCGGTAATGTCGTTAATCTCATCTTCCAGTTTTGCTGCATCAACTTTATTCTTCCAGCGGCAGTCGATAATCATATTACCATTGTCAGTAATTACAGGACCGGCTTTTTTTACACCTTCACGAAGAACGCATTCAGCACCAGTTTTTTCAAGAGCCTTAATTACAGGAACCCTTGCTTCGCCAATGATTTCTACAGGAAGGGCAAAACCTGTTCCATGACCATCACATTTTTTTGATTCATCTGCAACAATGGCAAAATGTTTTGAATTATATGCAATAATTTTTTCTCTAAGCAAAGCAGCTCCGCCGCCTTTAATAAGAGTTTTTTCAGGAGAAACTTCGTCTGCTCCGTCTATGGCAAGATCAAGCTGACCACCAATTGTACGGTCATTAAGTGTGTAAACCGGAATTCCTAAATCTTCACAGGCAAGGCTGGTCTGAAAACTTGTTGCAACTGCCTTAATGTCTTTAAGAGTTCCATCAGCAATTCTTTCTGCAAGTCTTTTAACTGCAGGCATTGCTGTACTTCCTGTCCCAAGTCCTATTTTCATTCCGCTGAAAATAAGTCCTTCACTGATTAAAGTGTCTACTGCTGTTTTTGCAGCCAGCACTTTCTGTTCACTTTGACTGAGCGCCATCGTACTTCTCCCCCGTAAATAATTCGAACTGTTCATAGCCCTGATATTTAAGCATATTATAGCCGTTACAAACTTTACATCCAGCCTGGGATGCCCTCTCCATTACAGGAGTTACTGCAGGTACATAAACAATGTCATAAAGAATTTCCATACCTGTAAAATTATAAAAGTAAATCGGATCATTTGATTCGCTGGCAGCTTCCGTAGAATTCATTCCCTTGGAAGTTGTCTGAATGATTATGTTGCTGTACTTTCTTAATTTATCTGCCGATTCCGGACCTAATGAAGCATATTCAAAACCGTAACGTTCTGCAAGCATTTTGGCTTTTCCAATAGTACGGTTAAATACACAGGCACTGCCATGAAGATTTTTTACAGCCCAGGCAATACCCTTAGCGGCACCACCGGCACCAATAATGGCAACTTTTTTATGACGGAGATTTTTTAGTCCTGTAAACTCAAGAAGGGCTCTTGAAAAACCTGTGCAGTCTGTATTGTATGCATTCCATTTGCCATGAGATTTAACAAGGGTATTGCTTGCCCCGATATCCCGGACTTTGTCATCAATAAAATCAGCATTCATGGCAGCTGTTTCTTTATGAGGAATTGTTACAGAAAATCCATCTATAGAAAGTGCATCTGCAAAGCGAAGGGCTTCATCAAATTTTTCTGACTTAAATGGAATGTAGATTGCATTCATCTTTTTTGCCTGATACCCCTGATTGTGAAGGGCCGGGCTTGAAGTTGCAACTAAAGGCCATCCTGTAATTCCATAAAGTTTTGTATCTTCATCTACATCCTTAATGTGATAAACATCATTTACAGTAACAGGATCAAGATGAGCAAGATTTGAAATATTTGAATTTAAATCCGGGGCAGAAACATAAGTAAGATAATTCTTCATTTTGTTACCAAGGAGTCTTGTAGGAACACCTAAAGGACCCATGGCAAGAAGGATATGATTATTATCTTTTAATGATGCTGCAGTTTCGTAAACTTCCCTTACATCATCAAGGTTTTTTGGCATAAGGGCAATCTTAGGAATTTCAAATCCTGTTGTACACAAAGAAGAAAGTCTTTCCTTAAGATTTTTAATTGGTGAATGCATACTGTGAACGCTGCGGATAATTTTAATTCCAAAAGCAAGGGCCGCATCCTGAAGGCTTGATACCCTGAAGTCTTCTTCAAAATCTACATACTCAAAATTCTTCCCCTTTGATTCCTCGGCAAAAGAAAGTGCCATGGCAAATAAAGTTGCCCTTGATCCTTCTCCATCCCTATACTGACCGCCGTCAATTTCCCTGCGGATAGTTAAGAGACAGGGAATCCCTGCCAGTGAAGGAAACTCTCTTATTCTTAATCTTTCATCATCTTCAAGAAGATCAACCCTTAACTCTGCAATGTCTATATAGTTTCTGTATTTTTCTATCAGCTCAAGATTCTGTGCAATAGTTGAACCTGTAAGGGTCAGACAAATTTTTGTTTTTTCCATTTTTACTCCCACTTACCATCTGTCACTTGCTTTAGAAACAAATACAGAAGGATTACGCAATCTTTTTACGTGCATAATGTTTTTAATATAAATATCCTGTTCAACGTTAAGTTTTTCTATAAAAATCCTTACGCTTGCTTCATCATACTTTTTATTAAAAGAACGAATCTGTCCCAGAATTTTTTCGTTACTGCGAAGACTTATTAAAAGAAGATCATTGTTATTCATGGCAGATTCTATTACGTGAATCTTACCGGTATGATCCATTGCCGTAGCTTCGGTTATTTCAAAGCGAACACTTTCTGCCCTTAACTGCTCCGGACTTATTATAAGGTTACGCCTGATTCTGTCTTCAAGGCCATCATACTGTTCCTGAGTAAGTTCATGCTTTTTTAATTGTCCAATAAGGAACTTCTTAAAATTATCCCCGCTCTTTAAGCTTTCTTCATCAGGACTTCTTTGTACAGGAGAAGAACTGCAAAGCTGACTTTTATCTGCATAAAGCTTCTGAAGTACAAGTTTAACGGCTTCCTTATTTGAATTTTTTATTTCTCCAATAAAATCTAAACCTGATTTATCTATAAAAGACTGTGCTTCAAGCCTGTCTTCAAAATCAAAAAGATATAAACCTGGAGCAAGTAATTTTAAAATATGAGAAGCAAGAACAGGATTTTTTTCTATCTGAATCTGCTGCTGCTTGTCATTCACTTTAAGAATAAAACCAAAATATGACTCAGTAGAAGAAAAGCTGTCATTCCATTCATTCAGATTAAGAAGAAGATTTTGGGGAACGTCATACATACTAAAGGAAGATATAAGCTCACAGATTTTTGTAACGGACATTCCCTGGTTAAAGGCCCTTACTGCAGTACGTCTGTTTACTTCAAAAGAAGATACTGTATCAAAACGAATAATCTGCATAAACTTTGCAAGCTGAACAAGACTAAAAAGATTGAGGCCAGGCATAAGATTCACACCACCTGCAGGAGTAAGATTTATAGCCTTACATTCACAACCTGAATCAATTGCATCACAGACAGAAGAAAAAACTTCCTTTCCGTTTTCCGTATCACGGGCAGAAACTAAAAGACCTGCATCAAGAGCTTTATCAAGAATGCTTTCTATAATCTGTCCGGAAGATTCTGCAGTTTCAAAAACTTTTGCCATCATGGAAGAAAATCTTCCCGTAGTATAATTATCAGACCCCCTGCCTTCTTTTAAAAGATAGGCAAGCTGAAGAATTTCATCACTGGTATAAAACTTTCCCTTTAACTGAAGGAGAATATTTTTTAAAAGCTCTGCATATAAAATTAAATTGGACCTGGCAAATTTTACAGCAGCACTTACGCAAATGTAACAGAGGATATCAAAGAAATCCCTGTCACACAAAGATTCCATACGACCCCATTCAATTTCGTAACCTTTTTCTGATTCATAAAGAATGCTCATATTTTTTAAGGCATCAAAGATTACTTTTACTGCTGTAAGTTTTTCTTCTCCAAAGATTTCTATAATGTCTGCCTGATTTTTCTTTTTAAATGTTCCGTCATTTTTAAAACAATCCCCATGATCTGCTGCATAAGACAGAAGGGCTGCAATAAATTCTTTTGTTACGGTAAATGAAGAATCCTGCTTTTCTACATTATCTGCATTTTTAAAAAGTATACCGCTTCCAAGATAAGGTTCAATTTCATCTTTAATCATTGGATTAATTTTAAGAAGAACACTTTCGTCCCTTGAACTCTTTATATGATAAACAATAAGGCGGTCTTCAAGATTTGCAAGTTTTTCGTAAACAGATTCACTGTTAAAAAATAAGTAAAGTTTTTTTGCAGTACAATCAGGAATGATTTTAATGGCAGTAAGGATTTTAACATCCTCTTCCGTAAGATAAGACAAAAGTATCTTTTTACTTTCTTCCTGTCTAAGGACATTTGCAATCTGTTTTACAATATTCTGTTTATTAAATGGAGTACGGACTGCACCAAGATAAATACGTACAATCTCAAAAAAATAATCATCGCTGTAAGAAGTAAGGGCATCCTGCCATTCCATAATGTTCTTTACTTTTTCATCGATTACCATGTTTAACTCCATCCAAGCAGAGGTGCTTCATCCAGCTGTTCAAGATCTGATGAATCTGAATAACGGATAATCCTGTAACTGTATCCCTGTTCCGCAAGAAACTTCTGGCGGTTATTACCAAAATCTTCTTCCACGGTATTTCTTGTAATCAAAGTAAAAAATCTGGAAGTCCTTTCCTTAGGCCTTAAAATTCTTCCAAGTCTCTGTGCCTCTTCCTGGCGGGAACCAAAAGTTCCGCTTACCTGAATTGCAAGGCTGGCATCAGGAAGGTCAATGGCAAAGTTTGCAACCTTACTTACCACAAGCACCCTGATTTTTGAAGAACGGAAATCTGCATATATGGTATCCCTTTCTCCATTAGGAGTTTTTCCTGTAATAATAGGAGCATTTAAAAGTTTGGCAATTTCTCCAAGCTGATCAAGATACTGACCGATTACAAGAATTTTATCTTCAGGATATTTTTCTACCAGATCCTTTACCACCTGATACTTAAGGGGATTGAGGCTGGATATCTTAAACTTTTCCCTTTGAGTTGCAGCTGAATATTTTAAAAGACTTTCTTCCGGCAGATCCAGACGAACTTCAACACATTCAGCATGTGCAATCCAGTCACTTTTTTCCAGTTCCTTCCATGGAACGTCATAGCGCTTTGGTCCTACAAGAGAAAAAACATAACCTTCACAACCGTCTTCACGGACAAGAGTTGCCGTAAGTCCTACACGATGAACAGCCTGAAGTTCCGCAACAACACGGAATACAGGAGCTGGCAGCATGTGCACTTCGTCATAAATAACCAGACCCCAGTTATTCTGCCTGAAAAGAGAAAAGTGAGGATAAGGACCAACCTTGTCAGGTCTCCAGGTAAGAATCTGATAAGTAGCAACCGTTACAGGCTTAATGGTTTTATTCTCGCCGGTGTATTCAGCAATATCATCCGGGCTTAAATTTGTCTTATCTATAAGTTCATTTATCCACTGATGAACTGCGGAAATATTTGTAGTAAGGATAAGGGTATTATTTTTTATGCGGGACATGATTTCCATGCCGACCACAGTTTTTCCGGCACCACATGGAAGTACAATTGTACCGTAACCTGTACCTGGACCACCGCTTCCTAAAAGGGCATCTGCTGCTTTTTTCTGATAATCCCTGACCTGAAACTTTTTACCTGCAGCACTTTCTTCTTTTAAAACTATATCAAGAGGACTGCCTTCCAGAAGAGGAACCTCGTCTTTTACAGGCCATCCAATCTGAAGAAGATTTTGTTTTACAGTTCCCCTGTCTGTTACAGGAAGAATAAAGCAGAACTTTTTTTCGTTTTCAGTAAGTCCTTCTGCATACTTCTGATTTTCTCCAGCAGAAGTAAATTCGTAGGGAACCAGATGCTTTTTAATAACAGGGTGAACCATAAGTTCTTTATGAACATAAGGTGAATCAGTAACAAGAAAAAGATATTCCGTATCTATTGAATTTTCCGTAACCACAGGCCCCTGAACAAGACGAAGCTTGCCGAACCTTGAAGAAGTTTCTTCTATCCATACTGCTACAGATTCAGGAACATCATAGCGGGCATATTTTTTAAGGACATTCACTGCATCCTTCCATGTAAAACCGGCGCTTGCTGCATTCCACAAAGAAAGAGGAGAAAGCTGATATGTATGAAGATGCTCAGGAGACCTTATTAATTCTGCAAAAGGGATAAGGGCGTTGCGGCATTCCTCTGCCAGACTTGCATGAACATCAAGAAGGAGAGTTTTATCTGACTGTACGATGAGAGGATTTTCGGGATTTACCATAATCTGTAATTATACATTTTTAATCACTTATTGAAAACTCCAGTAAATCCCCGATTTTATTCAATTCCTCAACAAGTGAAACAATATCATAATCCACAGGAACAATTACTGAATATAAAAGTTCAGTTATATTTGTAGTAAGATTTTTATTCAGGTCGATGTCACGGACACCAAACTTATACTTCTTAAGTATTTCCTTTATTTTCTTAAGGTCTGGAATCTGATTTTCAAAAGACAGGTGAATGGTCTTGTTACGGGCAGCAGGAAACATTCTTCCTTCAACCTTTTCAAGGGCAACAAGAAGAAATACAACAACTACAAGAACGAGTGCTGACTGAATGTAAAGGCCGCTTCCTAAAGAAAGACCAAGAGCTGCAGCTGTCCAGATTACACCGGCAGAAGTAAGACCCTTTATGTTAAGTCCCTGCCTCATAATGGCACCACCACCAAGAAAACCAACTCCGCTTACAACCTGGGCAGATATTCGGGAAGAATCTTCCCCTGTAGCTGTGTAGCCGGAAAGAATAGCCAGAAGACAGGAAGAAACACAAATAAGTATAAGGGTTCTTGTACCTATTACCTGCTTGCGGCGTTTTCTTTCTATTCCAAGTACAAAGCCAAAAACAGAACTGAGTACTATTTTAATTGAACATTCCAGAATGTAAGGCCAGTCAAAAAACAAGGCTTTCCTCCTATTTTCTAAAGAGGCTGAAACCACCGCCAGCCTTTTTGCTGCCCGGCTTAATCCAGACAGCTGATTTTTTTGCAGTAAGCTTGGATTTAAGTTCATCCAGGGAATCAAGGAAAGGAGCCAGCCACTTTGCCAGACTGTCATCCTTCTTTGCTTCTTCCATAGAAGCGTCTCCCCTTACAAGAACAATATTTACATAAGATTCATCACCATAAAGAGCTGCAATATTTTCTGCAAAACTTGTAAATGCTGCAGCAGCTGCGGCTACTAAAGGAGAAGCAATGGCAACAGTTCCGTTTTTAATTGCTGGTGACCTTAAAACATCAAGAAGATTAGGACCTTCCTTTAAAAGAAATACCAGGGAAAAAGGCTTGTCTTCATATTTTCTTTCAAAGCGTGAAAGAATCTCTGTTGCAAGATACTCAAAGCCAAGAATCAGTTCATCACAGGTTCTTGAAATTTCTGCAGCATCCATTTTTTCTGCAGAAGATGCATAGAATTCTTCATCAAAATAAAGAACAGCTTCATCAACCCTTTCAAAAAAGTTCTCTGCCTGAAGAACAAGGTTTCTTGCACTTAAAGCCGATGCCTTATTCCATTCAAAAGTACAGATTCCACTCTGAGACTGAATTTCTTTTTCTTCTTCAAAAGCTGCCAGCTCTGCTTTTTTTTCTGCTATAGTCTTACGTCCTGTCTTTACTTCCGGAAAGCTGATGGCGTCAGTCTCTACAACCTGACGTGAAAAAGAAAGAAGACCGTCACTGAATCTGTCAATATCCCCTGAATTTTTACCTGCAATAAGAACTGTTTTACTCATAATGATTCAGTATACCACAGCAACCTTTATTTGCAAACAGTAGAGAAACTTAGTATAATTTTGCCCATGAAAATATGGATGAAATACATAATCGGAATTATCATCGGCATCCTGCTTACAGTGATTTTTCCATTTAAAAGCGACACTTCCCTTACACTGCTTAACTTCTGCAGTGACCTTTTTATTCATTTTGGACGTTACATTGTACTTCCACTGCTTTTCTTTACGGCAACTTCTGCCTGGTTTACCCTCAGGGACGAAAAACGCCTGCTCAGGACTTTTTTATGGACAGCCGGTGTTATTGTAGCTGCATCCCTTCTTCTTACAATATTCGGACTTATTTCGGCCCTTATGGTTCACCTGCCGAAAATTCCTATGTCTATAGAAAACTCTACGGAAATTTCCAGCCTTAACCTGCAGGATTTTATTCTTAAACTTTTCCCTTATTCAGGTTTCGCTGCAATTCTTGAAGATGCCTATCTTTTACCTGCCTTTGTTTTTGCCGGCTTTGCAGGATTTGCAGCTGCTGCAGAAAAAAATGATTCAAAGGCTGCCGTATCCCTTATTAATTCCCTAGCAGAAATCTGCTGGACCATACTTAAATTCTTTACGGAAGTATTTTCTATAGGAATGATTGCCCTTATGTGCCGCTGGGTTTTAAATTTCATTCCTTTGTGGAATTCCGGAATCTTTAAGTCCCTGATAAAAATGCTTACAGTGGACCTTCTTATCCTTACTTTTGTAATCTTTCCTCTTACACTTAAGATTACCTGTCCGGAAGCCCGCATCCTTAAAGTTCTTTATTCCTGTATAGCTCCTTTCTTTACAGCCTTTATTACAGGAGACTCAAACATCTCTTATGCAGTAAACATGCGTCACGGAAGGGAAAGTCTTGGAATCAAAAATGAACTGGCTCGTTTTTCTTTTCCTATGTTCTCCATTCTTTCAAGAGGTGGTTCTGCCCTTATAACAACAATCTGCTTTATTCAGATTAACAGATTCTATTCTGGCAGTTACGGAATTCCTTTTGCAGATGTTCTCTGGATTGGAGCCAGTGCCTTCCTTCTTTCCTTTGTACTTGCCCAGCTTCCAACAGGAGGAGCTTTCTTTGCAATTACAATTCTCTGTGCAATGAAAGGCAGCGGTTTTTCTGCCGGCTATCTTCTTCTTAAAGAAACAGCACCAGTAGTATGCTGCTATGCTGCCGGTATTGATGCAATTACAGCAATGTTTGGAAACTACATCATCGCTTACAAAAACAAAATGCTCCACACAGTAGAAATCAAAAAGTTTATATAATTGAATGACCTGCCGGCTAACATTTTCTGACCGGCACTTATACGTCGAGTCAAGGCACGCTCACGCTTAAAGCCTTGACTTCGCCGTTTTGAGGGTTTTGTAATAAACCCTCAATAAAAAAGGCCGCTGAGCTTTCTTATAAAAAGTTCAGCGGCCTTCTTGTTTTAAAGAAGCTTTCCTTTAATTTTTTTCCTATTCTTCAACATCATAACAGTTAATGTGAAGATCCTTAAGCTGCTGTTCATCAACAGGAGAAGGACATTCATCCATTGGAGATGCAGCAAGGTTATTCTTAGGGAAGGCAATTACTTCGTGAATTGATTCTTCATGACACATAAGCATGATAAGGCGGTCAAGTCCAGGAGCAATACCACCATGAGGAGGTGCACCAAACTTAAATGCCTGTACAAGGAAGCCGAATGCCTTTTCTGCACGTTCATTTGTATAGCCCACAATCTTAAAGATTCTCTGCTGAAGTGCAGGGTCATTAATACGCATAGAACCGGAAGCCAGTTCATAACCATTAAGTACCAGGTCATAAAGATCACCCTTAACGGCACCTGGATCTGATTCAAGAGTATCCCAGTATTTTTTCTGTGGAAGGGTAAACATATGATGTTCTGTTTCCCAGTGGTTTTCTTCTTCGTTCCATGCAAAGTAAGGGAAGTCGATGATCCATGCAAAATGGAATTCATCTGCAGGATTATAAAGATTAAGGTCCTTACCCAGCTGCTTGCGTACTGCACCAAGGGCAACACAGGCAACCTGCCATTTTTCATCACTTACAAAGAGAAGAAGGTCATTCTTTTCTGCACCAAGTTTAGAACAGATTTCACTTTCTTTTCCGGCATAGAATTTTGAAATACCGCCTTCAAAAGTTCCCTCTGCATTAACCTTCATCCAGGCAAGTCCCTTAGCGTGATTGCGCTTTGCAACATCTTCAAGGGCTTCAATCATCTTGCGGGAATATTTATCTGCAACATTCTTTACTACAAGAGCCTTAAGTCCGCTTCTCTTATGACGTTCAATATTTTTATCTGCATTTGCAGCACCGGCTTTAAATGCACCAAAATCAGAAATAGAAGCCATAAATGCAGCATCCTGCATCTTAAGGTCAAAACGTAAATCAGGCTTATCACTTCCGTAAAGATCAAAAGCATCATCCCAGCTGATACGGTCAAATTTTGCAGGAAGTTCATAATTAAGAGTCTTCTTAAAGATGTACTGCATCATGCCTTCAGTTGTAGTAAGAACTTCTTCACGGTTTGTAAAAGACATTTCCATATCTATCTGAGTAAATTCAGGCTGACGGTCTCCGCGGGCATCTTCGTCACGGTAACATCTTGCAATCTGAAAATACTTGTCAAAACCAGAAACCATAAGCAGCTGTTTGTAAAGCTGAGGGCTCTGTGGAAGTGAATAGAATTTTCCAGGATGAACACGGCTTGGAACCAGATAGTCACGGGCTCCTTCCGGTGTAGACTTAATGAATGTAGGTGTTTCGATTTCCAGGAAGCCCTGAGAAGTAAGATATTCACGTGTAGCAAAAGCAACCTGAGAACGAAGGATAATATTGTGCTGCATTGGAGCACGGCGAAGATCAAGATAGCGGTACTTAAGGCGGAGATCTTCATTTGCAAGAACAAGACTTCCGTCCTTCTGGCGTACTTCTTCAATAGAGAAAGGAAGTTCCTGAGAAGTTGTAAAGATTTCAATTTCTTCGGCTTCTACTTCTATAGCACCAGTAGCCATATCCTTGTTTACGTCTTTTTCAGAACGTGCAGCAACTACACCTTTAACGGCAATACAATATTCGCTCTTCAGTGAAGCAGCTGTTTTCTTAACATCATCAGAAGCTTTATCACCAACTACAACCTGAGTAATTCCATAACGGTCACGGAGGCTAATAAAACAGAGTCCTCCCAGATCACGGGAGCGGCTGACCCAACCATTCAATACTACATTTTTACCAACATCTGCGGCTGTTAACTGACCACAGGTAACGGTTCTTTTTGAGTTTTCCATAGTATAAGGATTTTAATGTTTTTGAATTTTTTTTTCTACGCTTATTACGTTTTTTACCTTATTTAATGCACTCTCTTCAATTGAAAGAGGATTTTATTTTCTGTATTCTTGTAACTATGGTTGAAGTAAAACTTGAAGAAGAAAAGAAAGTACGCTGCCTTCTGGTAGGCGCTCCAAATAAAAAAGCAGAAAATCCCCAGCCAGCAGAACTCATGGGGCTTGTAAAAACCTTAGGCATGGAAATTGCAGATGTAATTGTCCTTAACCGCATTGAACCAACCCCTACCTATGGAATAGGAAGCGGAAAGGCTCAGGAAATTGCAGACCGCTCCAAGGATTCAGAGGCAGACTGCATTATTTTTGACTGGGAAATAGATCCTTCCAAACAGCGCAACTGGGAACGCCTTGTTACAAAACCTGTTTTTGACAGAAACGAAGTTATTATCAGAATATTCGCCCAGAGAGCCCAGACCAAAGAAGCCCTTCTTCAGGTAAACCTGGCAAAACTTACCTACTCCCTGCCAAGACTCAGTCACATGTATGGAGACATGGCCCGTCAGAGAGGTGGCAACTATGGTTCAAAAGGAAGCGGAGAAACTCAGGCTGAACTTGACCGCCGCCAGATAGAAGACAAAATCCTTCAGATAAAAAAAGAACTTGAACAGGTTCAGATAAACAGAAACATTCAGCGTAAACAAAGGGAAAGAACTTCTACATTCAGCTGCTCCCTTGTAGGTTATACCAATGCAGGAAAATCCAGTCTCCTTAATGCCTTAACTGGAGCTGATGTATTTGTAGAAAACGAACTTTTTGCAACCCTGGATCCTACCACAAGAAAACTTTCTTTAAGTGAAGCTTCCACTGTCCTTCTTACAGACACAGTAGGTTTTATTTCAAACCTGCCCCACACCCTTATAGATGCCTTTAAATCCACACTGGAAGAAACAGCCCTGTCCGACCTTCTTCTTATAACAGTTGACGCCTCTGATGAAAACTGCATCTTCCAGTATCAGCAGGTACAGAAGGTTCTTAAAGAAATCCATGCAGATCATATCCCTCAGAAAATCCTTCTTAACAAAATAGATTCTGTAAAGGAAGACCCTTCCCGTCTTGCAATGCTTGCTTCCGAATTTCCAGAAGCAATAAAGGTAAGTGCAAAAACTCAGGAAGGCTTTGAAGAACTTCTTATGTGCATAACAGAAAACCTCCTTGGCACTTTAAGGGACTTTATTTTCCCAATCAACAGAAGTGACCTTGTGGAACTCTGCCGCAAAAACGGTACAATAGAAAAAGAAGAATGGCTTGCAAACACAATTAAAATCACAGCAAGAATTCCTGGAACAATTAACAGCGAAGGTAAAGCTTCAACAAGAACCCTTGCCCTTGTTCAGGATTATATTTTTGACTAAAAACAGGAAGATAAAATGAAGATAAACTTTTCTGAATGGGAAAAATCAACAAAAATACTTACAGCAATAATTGCCTCAATACTTTTAATAATTATATTTGTAACAGCCTTTGCCCTGGCTTCAGGAAAATACACACCGGGCCAGAACCTTAGAAAAGAAGACCCTACCCCAGCCCAGGTTCTTAAAAGACCTGAATCAAGCAAGCTTAATGCCTTTACTGATTTTGGACAGATAAGGGTAAGATGTAAAAGTGACAGTGACAATAAAATCGGAGCCCTTGTTGTAGTTTCTCCCTGGTTCTCTTATGAAAAAAAAGATGGAGAATTATTTGAAGAAATTTCCAACAAGGAACTTATGCTTGAAAACCTCATAGCTGATTACTTTAAAGACTTTACAATAGAAGAATTAAATGAAAAAGGAGAAGTCCTTGTTAAAACAGAACTTTTCCAGCTTATAAACGAAAATCTTGTACTTGGAAAAATCCGGGGAATCTATTTTAGAGACTACAGATTCATCCAGTAAGAATTAAAATATTTTCTAAAACCTCAGGGTAAAATTAAATCCGGAAGGAAGGGGTGTCACTTCAAATTTTGCCCTCTGGGATTCAGCAGTCTTCTTTTTATAAATCACCTTATGAAGATAAGGAATTCCAAGACCATAAAAAGTTCCAATACCAGCGGCAGCCAGAACATCCGTAAAGAAATGATTACCGCTCATCATCCTGAAGGCAGCAGTTGAAGTTGCAATTGTATAAGAAGCAATTCCTACAGGAAGACACCATTTAGAATCCGGAAAACATTCATGAAAAACATAAGTGGTAAAAGCTGCACTCATAAATGCATCAGATGTATGACCACTTGGAAAAGAACAGTAACGGTCTTTTACGGATTCATCAAAATAATCCACATCACCGTAATAAGAGTAAGGTCTTGGACGCTGAACAATATTCTTAATAATGTTTATGGTTCCTTTTGTATATAAAAAACTTTCTACATACATAAGACCAATTGTTACAAGTTCCTGTCCCTTAATTGAATCATTCAGATAGGAAGCAGAAAAAAGTATTTCCGGAAAAAGCAGGACACCGGCTCCATAAGAAATATTTCCGGCATAACCAAAAGCTTTGTCAAAATCCTGAATGCACCAGCTGTCAAAAACATTAACATCATCCTTATCAAGATTTTCCGGGTAGTCAAAGTCTACATACTCATCCATAAGCATGCCCCCTGCAAAAACTGCAGCACCACCGCCTAAAATAAGACCGTCAGCAAGGGCATCCTTTTCAAAAGGAATCTCAGCCGTTAAAAAAGAAAGGGAAAATAAAGAAAAAGCTAAAAGAGAAAGAATCTTTTTTACCATAAACTACTTCCTCATTTCGTACATAATTATAGAAGCTGCCTGAGCAACATTAAGGCTGTCAACTTTTGGACCATCACTACCGGCTTCCATTCCAGAGAAAGGAATAATAACAAGATGATCACAATTCTCCTTTACTTGGTCACTGATACCATGCTCTTCGTTACCAAGAACTACAATTGCATTTTTTGAGCCACAGAGATTTTTAATATCAGCAGAAGATTTTTTTGCATCAAGGGAAGTTCCAATACGAACCATTTTTCCTTCCATATCTTTAAGCAGGGCCGGAATGGATTTAATGGAATAAATATTTACAAATTCCATTCCACCTTCCGCAACACGATAGGAACTGGTTGTAATGGAAGACTGAGCTTCATCAAGAGGAATGACAATATTTTTTATTCCAAAAAAAGCTGCACTTCTGACAATGGCACCAAGATTGTTTGCGTTCCCAACCCTGTCCAGAAGAAGGGCGCTTTCATTATTACGAATCCATTTGGCTGTAATATCTGAATTAAGGGAAAGAATTTCCGGAGCCTCTATCATGGCAACAACACCCTGATGATGAACACTGCCACAAAGTTTTTCAAGTTCAACTATATCCTTTACTTTATTGTAGGGCTTTTTATCTGCAGAGAGTTTTTTACAAAGACCACCAAAAAGAGGAGCCCTTTCTTCAGAAAAATAAAGTCTCCTGATTCTGTGGTAATTAGTTTTTTCCAAAAGTTTAACAGCGGCAAAACCACAAACCGCAAGTTCATTATTCTTTGTATTCTTCATAAAAAAAAGTATATCATGCCTTTATTTTAAAAGTCTATTAAGTCACTCACGAACCTGTAATCACCTGATGACCTGTAATCACTCACGAAGCCTTTATCACTCACGGACCTGAGAAGGAGACATGCCGTATTTTTTTGTAAAACAGTTTGTAAAATAAGAAGAAGATTCAAAACCGCACTGACTGGAAACCTGTTTTACGGAAATACCAGTCTGTTCCAGTAATTCCCTGGCTGCATTAAGACGAAGAAGATTAAGATAAGACCAGAGGGGAATCCCCATCTCCTGGTTAAAAACCCTGCTTAAATAATCATCTGTAACACCAACCTGATCAGCAAGATTTTTTCTGGTAAGCTTTTTTGAATAATTTTTATTTATAAAAAGAATTGTATATTTTACGATGGAAGCTGTTTTTACCGGCAGCATCTTTTTTTTACCTTCTATAATTTCCATAAGACTGTCATAAAAAGATTTTTCTAAAGCCAGTTCTTCATTACAAATCAAAACCCGGGGGAAGTCAGAAATGGAATTAAAATTATTTTCGTCCTTAAAATTTTCCTGAACAATAAGAACTACAGTTTTCTTAAAAGCTTCATTCTTACGAAGCTCCCTCAGCTCTGCATCCTTTACCTTAAGAAAAACAATCAGGTCCGGCATAAATCTTGTTCCCATGGAAAATAAAAAAGAAAGGGAAGACACTACTTCCGTCTCATTTTCCTTTGCCCATTCCTTGAGAAGTTTTGTATCACTGCCTACAAAAACAATACGCTTTGATTTATGTCCCTGCATATTTTCCTCAGATTAAAGCCGCTTATTTATAATAGGGAACACAGCCCCAGAGACTGTCTTTATAAGAAAGAAAATCTTTAATTACCTTATCAGCCTCTTCATTGATTTTTGATATTCTTTCAAAGCGGTTCATCTCTACCTGAACAAGAGGATCCACATACCTCTTTTTTACATCAAGACTAACACACCAGCAGTCATCCATCCTTTCTTCAGAATGGATAACCCTGTCCATATTTCTAAACGTTAAATAAAGGCGGGTAAATTCTACAGAAGGATTTTTTACTGCATAGTCATCAAAAAATTCTATAAGCTCACTTTCACTCTGAAGATAAAGATCCAGCTCATGAATAATATTTTCCTTAAGGGCAACTGTCATTACATCTGCCATTAACTGCATGGCTGCCTTGTCTTCGTTATGCTGCAAAATAAGACTTACATCCGTAAACTTCTTTAGATAATCCAGGGCAATGCTTTCTGTTTTAAAACCAAGTTCAGGCAGAAGTTTTTCATTACGAAGTACTGCAACATCTTTATAAGTTTCTTTTATTTCTTCCATAGTCCAGACTTCATTAAGGGCAGCTCCGCTTGGAAACATATACTCAAGACGATCTGCACTAAGCCCCGGACACTTGTTGTCATCAATCGGATACTTGTGGTAATCATTTACTTCCTGAAGATTATAGCCGTCACGTTCAAGAAGTTCCTTAAGAAAAGCATTTTCATTTATCATCTGAATGTTAAGGTCTTCCGTAGATTCCTGAAGAAGGGCATCTCCATTCCTAAAATCAGAAACATGAGAAAAAGCAGGAGTTGATACATCATGAAGCAGGGCCGCTATAGCCTGTTTTTTACTCCTGGAAAAATTCCATGCAATTAAAGCCGTACCTATTGAATGATCCAGGCGGGAATAAAAAAATCTGTTTCTAAAAAGTTTTGTCCAGTCTGTTCCGCACAAAAGTCCGATTCCACTTAAACGCTGAACAAGAGGAAGCTGAATGTAATCCTTAAGAAAATCAGGAACCCGGGAACAAAGAATTTTATGATAGCTGTCGGTATTCCACTTATAACCGCTTTTGTCCCTGTCAAAATATTCTCCCTTCCAGTAATCATAAAGATTCATCTTCAACCGCCTTATCAAATCTTTCTTTGAGAAGTTTATATTTATTTTCTATAAATTCAAGACTTTTACCACAAAGAACAACTTCAAGATATCCCTTTTCCCTTTCCTGTCTTGCAGCAAGATTTTCTACCTGATGAACAAAACGCACACCCTCTTCACGATAAATATCTTCAAGAATACTTATCTCCTGCAAAGGCAGCTTAAAGTTTATCGTGTATTCCATATCCCTTACATCAAGAAGCCCCAGGGCATTTTCTAAAAGAAGCTCCACCGGAGACTTTCCCAAAGCCGCACTATAAGTCCAGGACATTCCGCTGAGCCGGGGATTGATTTCTATTACATACCATTTGCCTTCTGCAAAAACCAGATCAACCTGAAAGACCCCGTTAAATTTAAAAGCTTCCGCAATCTTTTTTAAGCAGGCTTCAAGCGCTTCAAGACAAAAATCTTTTCTATTAACAGGACCTTTTTTTATACTAAGCTTTGGACTTGTAATACCATATTTGTTTACAGAAAATTCCAGGGGACTAAAAAAAGTCATCTTTCCGTCACAGCAATATACTTCTGCCCCCAGCTGCCTTCCTTCTATTAAGTGCTCTACAACCCTGTCAGAATTATTTCTCTTTGAACATAAAAAAGCTTTTGCTTCTTCAAAAGTCCTGCACACTTCCATTCCATAGGAACTCAAGCCTGTAGTATCTTTTATAACAAGAGGGTATTCCATCTGAGAAATTTTAAAAAGAATGGCATCCTTATAAACGTTTTCCCTTACCTTGCCCTTGTTACCGGCACACCAGAAAAGCTGATGATTAACGTAAACACAATC
>NZ_JAILGZ010000056.1 GCF_024696245.1 Treponema sp. | reverse complement strand
TGTAACCAACAGCTCCGGCATAAAAACGGCGCTTTGTTTTTTCAATTCTGCTTAAGATTTCTATGGCACTGATTTTTGGAGCACCACTAACTGTTCCTGCTGGGAATGCTGCCCTTAAAACCTGAATAGGTTTAAAGCCTGGTGCAACTTTTCCCTGAACATCACTGACAATATGCATAACGTGACTAAAGAGTTCAACTTCCATAAAGCGGGTAACTTCTACACTTCCGTTTGCACATACACGGCCCAGGTCATTGCGGGCCAGGTCTACCAGCATAAGGTGCTCTGCCCTTTCCTTCTGATCATCAAGAAGTTCCTTTTTAAGGCTTTCATCTTCACGGGAATTCTTTCCCCTTCTTCTGGTACCGGCAATAGGTCTGATAGATGCAACTCCCTCCCTTACGCGGACAAGGCTTTCTGGAGATGAACCAATGAGCTGTCGTTCACCAAAATCAATATAAAAAAGATAAGGACTTGGATTTACTGCACGAAGTCTTCTGTAAATTTCCAGGGCTGAATTATCACATTCAAGCTGAAGACGGCGGCTTGGAACTGCCTGAAGAAGGTTTCCGGCAACAATTTCTTTTTTAATTGCCATAACTTTTTCTTTGTATTCCCTTTCACTCTGTTCAAGATTTGTGATGGTGCGGACAGGACAGGCTTCTTCCGGTGCAGACAGGTAAGAAAAGTCCATATCGTTAAGACGCTTCTTTAAATTTGAAACTGCTTTATCCAGATCAATCTGATGTTCATTATAGTTAAGGGCAAATACGTGAAGTTTTTCTGTAAAGTGATCAAAGACAATGTAAATATGTCCTGCAACAAATTCACTTTCCGGAATATGAAGTTCATCAGTTTGAGGAGCCATCATGATTGTGTCACAGCGGGCAGAAAACTCGTAGCTTAAATATCCCAGACCGCTGGAAGGCACAGGTATTGTATTATGAATTTCATTTCCCTCTTCATCATGAACCAGGCTCATGTCATTCTGTCCTGCTACATAAAGAAGGGCATCAAGAATGTCCGGAGTATGAAGCTGACGGCTGCCGGGAGCGATTGTTTCTCCTGTAGTATTCTTTTCTTTATAAGGAAGCCTGCGGCCGTCAATTAAAAAAGCAACCCCTTCATCATCCTGAACAATGTGAAAGGCTGGTTCCATAAGAAGGATTGAATAGCGTTCCCTTCCCCTGGCAAAACTTGCGCTTTCAAGAATTGCGGCGGCACCGATTTTGCGGGCAAGACTGAATGGAGTATAACGGTCGCATGGCATGGAAAAATATATTGAATCTGTACGAGTCATAACATTACCTCTGTTTCTTTTAGTAGAAACAGTATAGAATATACACATGTTACTGTCAAGAGAAACATAAATTTATTAATAATAATATGTCTACGCTAAACACCTGACTGCGGGGGCAGTCAGGCATCAAGGGGAATTGCTGCGCTTGCTCGCAATTCTTTTTCCCCTTGATGTGTCTCTCGCAATTCTTATTCATTTGATGAATAAAGGATTGGTTTTACTTCTCCGGTTTTTGCGTTGATTTCAAGTTCGTCACAGTAAATCAGTTCTGCGCTTCCGTCTTTGTTAAACTGAATCGGATACCAGGTGTAGGTTGATTCGTGATAGCTTTTGCCATTCCAGCGGTCACCTACATAAATATATGAAGTTTTCTTGCTGCCCTTAAGGGTAAGGATAAAGGCCGGCTGGGAGTGATAGGTTGTTTCATCTCCAATATTTGTTAAAAGACCAAAGCCGTCTTCTACACTATTTGAATATGCATACTGCCCCTGATTAGGATCCCATCCAGTACATCCGGAACTAAAGCAGTAAAGTTTTTTACCAACCCTTACAAAAGCTGGTGCTTCACGATATTCACCATTCCACCAGACGCCAACTTCTTTTTCTATATTAAGGTAGTCTGATTGAAGGAGATAAACATGGAGGTCGGCATTGTTTCGGGCTGCTGAAGCAAAATAAGTCTTTCCATTATCCTGCAGCAGTGTACAGTCACGGGACATCTGACCATAAGGATTAAAGCTTCCATGATAAACAAAATCACCATCAGGAGTATCACAGCTGGCAACTGCAATGGCAGCCTTAGAATAGTCATGTCCGTTTTCATAATGAGCCCAGAGAACGTACTTGCCGGTAGATTCATTATAAACAACTTTTGGACGTTCAATATTTACCTTTTTATTGTCATCAGCATTAAAAAGTTTAAGGTCAGCCCTGACTCTTGTTTTAACAGCAGGCGATTCAGTTGTAAGAATATTGTTGCAGAATTTCCAGTTAACAAGATCTGTAGAAGAATAGCAGCTTACATAATTATTATCCGTGCGGTTTTCTCCATACCAGTACCAGGTATCTCCACTCTTAAGCATGTAACCGCCGTGTGCATGGAGTACATTTCCGTCAGTGTCGTAAAGAGTCTGACCATTTTTAATTGTATTCTGGGCAAAAAGCTGACAGCAAGAAAGTGCAGCTAAAATAATAAAAATCTTTTTCATATATACCTCAATTTGTAAATAATATAACTAAATCTTTAAAATTATAAAGGTTATGCCAGGTTACAGTATTAAAAACCTTCAATTAATTAAAAAAAATAAATACATGGCATTTATCAGATTGAGCTTTTGTTCTATAATATCAGTTACTATTAATGGAGAATACAAATGAATCTTTTAAAAGACTTTATTAAAGACTATCGTGAATACAAAGACTATGATGACATGGTCCAGAACTTTAAGCTTAACATACCAGAAGATTTTAATTTTTCATATGACGTTATTGACCGTTATGCAGAACTTGAACCGGAAAAACGTGCTCTTGTATGGTGCGATGATGAAGGTGATGAAAAATTCTTCAATTTCAAGGATATTTCCAGAGATACACAGAGGGCAGCACATTTTTTAAGCCGCCACGGAATTAAAAAGAGAGATGTTGTAATGCTCATCCTTCGCCGCCGTTATGAATTCTGGTGGCTTCTCCCTGCCCTTCACAGAATCGGTGCAATTGCTGTTCCTGCTACAAACCAGCTTTTAAAACATGACATTATTTACAGATGTAATGCTGCTGACATTAAAATGATTATTTCCTTTGACGACGGAAACGTAATGAAGCAGATTGAAGCTGCCCTTCCGGAAAGCAAAAGCGTACAGGAACTGGTAACAGTAAAAGGAAGCCGTGAAGGCTGGACTGACTTTCATAAAGAAGTAGATGCTTATGGAGAAGAATGCAATTCATTCCCAAGACCTCAGGGAGAAGCTGCAACTCACAATAACGACAGCATGCTCATGTACTTTACCAGCGGAACTTCAGGTTATCCAAAAATGGTAGCACATGATTTTACATATCCTCTTGGTCACATTACAACAGCAAAATTCTGGCAGAATGTAATGGACGACGGACTTCATATCAGTGTTGCAGAAACAGGATGGGGAAAAGCCGTATGGGGAAAACTTTATGGTCAGTGGATTGCAGGAACAGCCGTATTTGTATACGACATGGTTTCTTTTGCTCCAGACCTCTTCTTTAAGAAAATTGCCCACTACAAGGTAACAACTTTCTGTGCACCACCAACAGCTTACCGCTTCCTTATCAGACAGGACCTTTCAAAATACGACCTTTCTAACCTTAAGTACTGTGTTACTGCCGGTGAAGCAATGAACAGTGAAGTATTCAACAAGTTCCTTGAAAAAACAGGAATTAAAATTTATGAAGGTTACGGCCAGACAGAAAGTACAGTTCTTGCAGGAACTTTCCCTGGCATGGAAGTAAAACCAGGTTCAATGGGTAAAAGCGCTCCTGGCTATGATGTTCAGATTCACAACCACGACGGAAAAAAATGTGCACCTCTTGAATGTGGAAGCATCGTAGTAAACCTTAAAGGCGGAAAGCCAACCGGTATTTTTAAGGGCTACTACAAAAATCCTGAACAGACAGAAAAAGCCCTTTCAGGTGAATGGTATGACACCGGTGATACAGCCTACTATGATGACGACGGTTACATCTGGTTTGTAGGAAGAAACGATGACCTTATTAAAAGTGCCGGCTACAGAATCAGTCCTTTTGAAGTAGAAAGTGTTCTTCAGCAGCACCCTTCTGTTCTTGAATGTGCCGTAACAGGAATCAAGGATCCAAAAAGAGGCCAGGCAGTAAAGGCAACAATCGTTCTTACAAAAGAATATAAAGCAAGCAAGGAACTTGAAATCGAATTAAAAACCTTCGCCACAGAACACCTTGCCCTTTACAAGATTCCACGCCTTATTGAATTCGTTGATGAACTTCCAAAAACCATCAGCGGAAAAATCCGCCGCGTAGAAATCCGCCAGAAAGACAACTGATAAAAAAACTTCACATAATAAAAAAACTGTCCGGAAGAGTCTACACTTTTTCAGGACAGTTTTTTTATACTTAATAACAATACTTCATTCAAAAGAAAACTATTTTCTGATGACAAGCTCTCCTGAGTCTGAATGCAGGAGCTTTCTTTTTCCGGTTTTGGAAGTTCCATAGACAAAAGCAGAAACTCTTACGATTCCAGCAGACGATGCCTTTATTTCATAACTTCCGTCAAATTTAAAAGAATCATTCTTAGCTCCTGTAAATGTAAAGTCTTTTGAAGAAAATGGAGAATTACTTGAACCGTAGAGCTGAATGTCATCTGACAGCTCAAAAGATTTCGTATCATAACTATATTTTTCTACCATAAGTTTTACTTCATAAGTTTTATAGATACAAGAATCCGTTCCATTCACGGACGACTTATTCTGATTATAAGACATATTGCAGTAAAGTTTTACACTGCAATTCCCCTTTGTCTCTGAATCTGACAGTTCAAGCGAAAAATCATTTTCCGGTTCATCCCATAAAAGTTCATTACAAATCTTAGCACAGGATAAAAGACATACAGAAACAGTCAGGAAAAAAAATCCTGCAAGAAATCTTTTCATAACAAAAAATTTTCTGCACATAATTTATTCCTCTGAAAAATCCAGAACAAAATCCTTGCTGTACACATATTCATCCAGTTTCAGTTTTGCCTGAGCCCTTACGCGTACACATATATTATACTTTCCAGGCAAAAGCCCCTTTACGTAAAAAATCCTGGACTGTTCTTCTACAAGTTCACTGTTCTGCGTAAAAGTTACGGAGGACAGATTAAAGTTTAACTCATCATCATCAGAAGCAGAACCAAGAATTACACATCCTTTTGCCCCTTCAGCTTCTGCAGATGAGTCTGCAGCGTCAGAAGTGCAGACATAAAACCTTATTTCATAATCTCTGTAAAATTCATAATCAGTAATACATGAAACTGTAAGTCCGACTGTATCTCCAACTTTAAGTCCTGAAGTCTCTCCGGAAAGAGAAACATCTGCACCTTCAAGAGCAACCACATGACTCTCCCCAAAATAATAATAATCACCATCAGTACAGGAATTAAAAACCAGACAAAAAACAGCCGTCAGAATAAAAACGAATGATTTCATAAACTTTACCCCTAATGATTTTTGTTTTATATCAGTTGTCACTCTGGCTTAAATCCAGCTGGAAGCAGTAATAGGAATAATAAGTTCTCCCGTCCCTTCCCTTCGCAGAAACATAAAATTCAACGTTGTAATACATTTTTTCCAGTCCTTCCAGTGGAATGACAAAACGCTTTAATATTTTCCTGTTTTCAGACTCGCCTTCAGCGGTACACAAAAGTTCTTTTCCCCTGACATCAGTTTTACTCTCGTCATCTTTATCATAAACCAGAACAAAGTTAGCAGGCTTGCGGATATTATATCCTTCCGGCTGTGGGAAATACCCGAACACATCAACGGAAATACTATAGGATTCAAAGACAGAAAAATCAGTCTTAAACAAAGCGGCTATGTTCTGTTCATCAAAAGATTTTGGAGACTGTTCCATTTCTTCTTCTGAAGGAGAAAGAGAAAAAGCAACTCCGGGAAGATAATCATCATAAGTCTCGTCAGGACAGCCTGTCAGCAAAAAAAGACAGGCAGAAAAAAAAGTAAAAATTGCAACCCATCTGACTTTCATAAATTTTCTCTAAAAAAAATTAAGATTAAATAAAGAGTAGTATTTTTTCGGTAATGTTTCAAGCAAGGATACTGCGTCTGCACTGGCATCTCCTCCGAGAGAACCGGGAGCATATAATAAAAAAAAGAGCGCCTTACCTAAATAAAGCGCCCTTTATCTAAACTAATCTAATACTTATTCACAACCACGACGGAAAAAAATGTGCACCTCTTGAATGTGGAAGCATCGTAGTAAACCTTAAAGGGGGAAAGCCAACCGGTATTTTTAAGGGCTACTACAAAAATCCTGAACAGACAGAAAAAGCCCTTTCAGGTGAATGGTATGACACCGGTGATACAGCCTACTATGATGACGACGGTTACATCTGGTTTGTAGG
>NZ_JAILGZ010000118.1 GCF_024696245.1 Treponema sp. | reverse complement strand
GTATACTGGTTCGCAGAGGTATGATGGGATAATTCCTGTTCCGTTGTCGTATGTTTTTGTATCATTAACAGGAGCTTTCTTTCCCTGCATCAAAGCATCAACCATTTCTACTACTTTTGAAGCAAGAGTACGTGTATCCTTGAAGATAGACATAGCCTGAGTTCCCTTAAGCATGTTCTTTACAGATACGATATCGCAGTCCTGTCCAGTGATGATTGGGAAGTTTTCAGCTGTGTATCCTGCAGAAAGAAGAGCGTTTGTAATACCCATAGCACAAGAGTCATTTGAAGAGTATACAGCATCAAGCTTTGTACCCTTTGGACCATATTTGTTAGATGTGATAAGGTTTTCCATTCTCTTCTGAGCTTCTTCTGTAGACCAGTTCAAAGTTGCACACTGAGCTTTTTCTGTCTGTCCTGAGCGGCAAACAATTACACCCTTGTCGAGGTAAGGCTTAAGAACATCCATAGCTCCACCGAAGAAGAAGTTGATGTTGTTGTCACCTGGGTCACCAGTAAAGAATTCCATGTAAGCAGGATCATCTGCTGTACGGTTCTTAAGGTTCAATTTATCAACAAGGTATTCACCCTGAATTGTTCCAACTTTGTAGTTGTCGAATGTTGCATAGTAAGAAACTGCCTTTGAATCCATGATAAGGCGGTCATAAGCGATAACCTTTACCTTCTTTTTTCTTGCTGTTTCAAGAACGTTTGAAAGTGAAGATCCATCAATAGATGCGATTACGAGAACTTTACAGCCTCCTGTAATCATATTTTCAACCTGTGATACCTGTGTTGGGATATCATTTGCTGCAAACTGAAGGTCTACTTTGTAACCAGCTTTTTCAAGCTGAGCCTTCATGTTTGATCCGTCCTGGTTCCAGCGCTGAAGGTCTTTTGTTGGCATTGAAACTCCGACCTTTGTGGACTTTGGTTTTGCACATACTGCAGCTGTTAATGTTGCTGCTGCTAAAAGAATGGCGATAATTTTTTTCATAAGAAAAAACACTCCTAATATTTTTTTCATAAGAGCCAACGGCTCTTTACATTTAGAAGTATATATCAGGAGATGGGGTGAAAAATTTCAAAATTCTTGAGATTCTTGTTATTTTCTGATTTTCAGAGGATTTGTTAGGAGAGAAAAATTGGTAAAATTCTGGATTTTTTTGTTATTTAAATTGTGCTAATTCTGTTCTGAACTATTATCGCCATAGACTGAAGCTGCACTATGAAAGCCGGATTCTATAATCAGCTTGTCGATATTGTATTTATCTACATAAGTAGGCTCCAGCCAGACTGTATTAATATTAGCATAGCCATTATTTATAGGACGAACTTTAAGATTTTCTGTTTCAATTTCTTCGCCCCGTGCCAAGTGTACTGCACATTCTGCAGCATATTCAGCCAGGCGGATAATTGGCTTATAGATTGTAAAGTCTTGTTTGCCCTGAACAATGTACTGGCAGGCGGCAATATCTGCATCCTGCCCACAGATTGGAATATGCATTTCTGGATAATAGCGGCTTAGAGCCTGAATTACGCTAGCCGCAACAGCATCGTTTCCACAGATTATTGCATCAGGAATTGTGCCTTCTTTTAAAATTCTTACAATTTCCTGGTAAGACAAGTCATAATTCCAGCCCTCCGTGTAAAAGGTATGACTTATATGAGCCGATGTCGTGCGCAGTATACGGTCCAGGCCTTCTTGTATAAGGGTCATGTTGTAATCTTCTTTTGGACCTAGAATGCAGTACCAGTTTCTTCCGGTTGTTCTTCTTAACATCTCGGAGGCCATGTATTCACCGACCTTTTCGCTGTCGATTGTAAGGTATAAATCAATATCAGCATTCAGTGTTAGTCTGTCGTAGGAAATAACAGGGATGCCCTTGGCTTTTATTTTCTGCACACTTTCAGTTATAGAGTTTGCATCTTTTGGCAGAACGACAATTGCATCAACTCCCTTATCAAGCAGGTACATGAGCTGGCGGTTCTGTTCTTCTATACTGTTTCCGGCATTCTGAACTATAACCTGGCCCCTCATTTCTCTAACCTTGTTTATAAAAATATCAATATCTCTTTGCCAGCGCTCTATGGCCAGAGTGTCTATTGAAACACCTATGGTTATTCTATCTTGTGAGGCTTCGGAATGCTTCTTTTCGCTGCTTACCTTCTGCTGTTTAGCACAAGACATTAAAAAGAGGGAAAATAAGATTAGACCAAGATTTGAGTAAAACTTTTTCATTTAATTAACCTTTCTGTATTCCTTAGGCGAAAGCCCATATTTGTTTTTAAAAATCCTGCTGAAATAGTTCTGGTCGTTATAACCAACTTCTGCGGTTATTTCTTTGATTGAAAGTTCAGTCTCCTCCAGAAGTTGACGGGCTTTTTCAAGGCGCTTGTCTGAAATAAAATTAATAAAGGTTTCGCCTTTTTCTTCCTTAAAGAGTTTACTAAGGTAAAAGGAGCTTATGCCTGCAAAATCTGCTGCTTCTTCAAGGGAAATATCTTTAGAAAGGTTTTCGTTAACATAATCGCAAACTTTTTTTATTACAGGATGCACTTCGGCCTTCTTTACACTTGTAATGGAAGTAGTGCATTCCAGAAGAAATTTATGCACAAACTCTTTTATGAGGTTTATATCGTTTTCGGAACTAAAGGTGGAGAAGGCATTGTCAAAGCAGTCACTTACGAAATTTTTGTTGATTTCTTTTGTTGTGTTATTTGCGGTTACAATCAGTTCAAAAAAGTTGTTCTTAATTTTATCGAGGGGTAAATCTGAAGAAATAAGTTCAGAAGTGTAGAGTTCAAGAAAGGCTTTTACCCCCTTTGAATCACCAGTAATCAGTTTGTTTATCAGGTTGTTTTTGAATTCAGAATTAACTACCTGCTTTTTTGAATTATCAGTTTCCTGAATGCCAAAGAAAACCAGCCCTCCGTTTACGGCTGATTTGTTAAGGGCAGAAAGTGATTCATTGTAGGAGGCCTGCAAAAGACTTTTATCAGTTTGGATTCTGCTTACTCCTGCGCGAATTCCTGCAGAAATATTATAGCTGAGAACCGTGTAGAATTTCTTTATTCTTTCCTGAACTTCATTGTATTCGGGATTAACGGAAAAAATAGGAAAAAATACAACAATCCTGTTCATCATAAAAGAGCTTACAAGACAGCGGTGTTCTGTGTTTAACAACTCGTGAATTTTCAGGTAGGTGCTGTATTGATTTTCGGAGTTTATATTTGGGAATTCAAAGCAGCAGAAAACCCAGGGATTTTCAGAAAGATTAAAATAATCAAGATATGAGGAAAGATCTATAGTTTTATCATTATTGAAAATGCAGGCATAAATAAAATCATTTTCAATCATAGGAGAAACCAGATCTAGTTTTTTATGAAGTTCCAGGTCGGCACTTAATTTTCCCTTCTTTTCTTCTATTAACTTCATTGCGCTCTGGATAGTTTCTATTACAACATTTCGGTTTACCGGCTTTGTAATATATTTGTAGGCTCCCAGATTTATTGCTTCCTGGGCATACTGAAATTTATCAAAAGCACTTAGGATAACAAATACAATATTAGGTTTTAATTTTGTAATTACACTTACTGTTTCAAGCCCGCTTAAACCTGGCATATTAATATCCATAAAAAGAATATCAATATTTTCTTTCATAACAATTTCTATGGCTTCAGTTCCTGACAGGGCGGTATAAATTTTAGTATCATCAGCAAAATTCTTTTTGATGATAAAGGAGAGTGCGTCTACTACAATCTGCTCGTCGTCTGTAACTAGTATATTAAACATGATTTGGAATCCTGATTATAAACTTTGTGCCAATACCATCATCTCCACTTGTGATATCAAAAACATCTTCATTATGGAATTGAAGCTGCAGTCTCATAAATACATTTATAAGTCCTGTTCCGTTATGAGAAGCGTTATCATCCAGAAGGTCTGAAGAAAGACGGGTAACACCTGTGCTCATGGAAGAAAAAATTGCTTCCCTTGTTTTTTCAGGCATTCCTTCGCCGTTATCAGAAATTGAAATGATTATGTTGTTTACATCCATTTCGACCGTCAATTTTACAATGCCCTTAGAGTTTTTAAGGCCGTGTTTTATGCAGTTCTCTACCAGAGGCTGCAAGGTCATTGACGGAATCTTCTGTGGAAAGCCGATATCTTGAATATCTTTTATAAATTCAAGGCGATTTCCAAAACGTACTTTCATTATATATACAAAATTATCCACCAATCCAAGCTCTTCGTCAATTGAAACTGTGCGGCTCTGTTGTTGAATATTGTAACGGAAGAAATCTGCCACCTGTTCAATGAAAAAACAGGTTTTATCTGCATTTTCCATCATGGCAAGCTGGGCGCCTGTGTTCAGGGTATTAAAAAGAAAATGAGGATTTATTTGATTTTGCAGGGCCCGGAGCTGGGCGTCTGTGTAAAGAGCCTGCATTTCAATTTCTTTTTCTTTGAGTTCTGCTTCGGTACGGGCCTTTTCCCAGATTGTATCAATGTATTCTCTGATACTGATAGTCATTCGGTCAAATGCCTTGCAGATATTTCCTATTTCATCATTTGAATCTCTGTTGAATAGGGGAACATCAAAATCTCGGCGGGCAAGCTTGTGTGCAACATTTGAAATTTCTACCAGAGGATCCATAATCGAGGTAATAGTCAGATAAAGAACTATGAAAATGAGCAGAGAGAAAATAAGGAAGAAAAGCATACTCATTATGTTGGCAGTTAAGATTTTATCCTGATTTTCGTTATAAAGAACTGCATTTTGCTGCATTCTCAAATTGTTCAGTTCCAGAATCTGCGAAATCAGATAATTATAGCTTTCCATTGCGTAATTATAATTTAAAGACATTTCATTATCGTTATTCGCACGACGGGCTGAAATTGCCATATTTCCATAATATAAAAAGGCTTCTGTAAGCTGATGAATTATGTATTCTTTATGAGAGATTTCGTTGTGTGAAGGAAAATTCTGCAGTCCCTCGTAAGAATCTTCTACCTTGGTGCGGGCATTGTAGTAAGCGTCAATACTTTCAAAGGTTCTGTAATTTATGTAATTTTCCATAGCTTTTTCTGTACTTGTAATAGCCTGGGAAAATTCCGTCAGTTCTGTGTTTGATTCATAAGAAGAGCCAAGATTTTGAATAAAGTAAAAGGAAATTCTTGTGGTTGTAATAATACCGGCAGTAAGCATCATTATTGCGATTGCAATACTAACCATAATTCGCCAGCGAAGACTTTTATTTCT
>NZ_JAILGZ010000087.1 GCF_024696245.1 Treponema sp. | reverse complement strand
TGTTACTACAGTATCATCCATAACAAAAGTTATTTTGTCATCAGTAAATGAAAGACTTCCTCCTAAAAGTGTATAACCTTCTGCTACAGAAACTTCTGTAATTTTCAAATCAGTAGAAGATTTTATAATACCTGAAAGTTTTTCACTTGCTAACCCGCAGGTAACAGTAAAAGTATCACCTGCAGCATAAATTTCTATCCCATAATTAAAACTTTTTGCAGTTCCACCAACGGAATATTTTGTTGCAAAAGTAAAAGCTTCTTCTCTGTAAAACTCAGGTAATTCATAATACTGGTCTGTAAGTCGTGTCAAACAGGATGTTACTTCATCCCTGTCACCTGAATATGCAGTTTTTGCAATTTCAAGCTGTGAATCCATATAGGCATCAGTTGAAGTAATAACGTCACACACCTCACCATCATCATTATAGAGAATATATAAAGTAGAATAGCCATCATTATATTTATACCAGCCGGCCTCGAAATCATAAGAATTACCGCTGTCACTGCAACCTGCAAAAAATACTGCAGCCAATACTGTCAGAATTAAAAACATTTTTTTCATATTGAATTATACCTCTCTTTTTTTTGAAATTTTAAAGTTATTAAAATTATCTTAAATAAAAATAAATAGTCAATATGAAAATAATACAAAAAAGGCATCTTTTTTTTAAAGAGAAAATTTATTAAGACTAAGAGGTGCTAAAAGAAAAGCAGAGTTTAAATATAAAAGGTATTCTGGTCCCAAAAGCCGCCCTAAAAGGTGGTTTTTGGGACCAGGGGCAGGTGACAAATTTTGAGACAAAAAAAATGCTCCCCCATAAAAGTGCACAAGGCATTTAACCAGGGGGAGCTTTGTTATCACCAGAATACTGGTGCATGGTTAAAGATTATTCAGTTTTAAAGCGGCCTACGTTGTCGCTGAGCTGTTTTACGTTTGTATCAAGGCTTGCAACACAGTTATCAAGACGCATACCAATCTTTACAACGCTCTGGGCATTTTCTGACATGGCAGCCATACTGTCACGAACAGCTTCTACAGAATCCTGCAGGGAGTTCATTTCTTCAAGAACATGAGAGCTGCCTTCTGCCATTTTTACAGAAGCCTGCCTTACGTTTTCTGTATTTTTATCCATGCCTTCAAGGGTTTCAATAACACCTCTTGAATCTTCATTCTGTTCTTCAAGGGAAGTGCGGACTTCTTTTACAAGGCTGTTTGTTTCTGCAATACGTTCAGAAACTTTAGTAAAGGCATTGCTTGATTCCATAGAGGCAGAAACCATCTCAGTAATGCTGTCCTTTATGTTTTTAAGCTGAACACCAATAGTCTTTGACTGACCGGAAGAAGTCTCTGACAGTTTGCGGATTTCGTCTGCAACTACTGCAAAACCTTTACCTGCTTCTCCCGCATGAGCCGCTTCAATTGCAGCATTCATGGCAAGAAGGTTAGTCTGTTCTGCAATGGAAGCAATAGCCATGTTGGCTTCCTGAAGCATCTTTGACTGTTCTTCAATCTGACTGATTCTTTCGTTTACTTTCTGCTGTTTGTTAATTCCGTTCTGGGTTTCTTCATCCAGCTGGTCAAAAGAAGAAGTCATGCTTTCCATAGAACCGCTTATTTTTTCAATACTCTTTACCAGTTCACTAACGGCAGCTGATGACTCCTGAATGCTTCTGGTCTGGGAATCAATCATGGTATTTACCGTAGAAATACTTGAAGCAACATCCTTTACAACGGAAGAAGTCTCGTTAAAGCCTTCTGACTGCTTTTTTATCTGTTCCTGAACACTGCCGATGCTAAGGCGGATATTTGTCATGGAGTCAGAAACTGAACCTACGCTTTCCTTCATATCTTCAGAAACAACATTCAGGCTGGAACTTGAATTTTTAATGGAACCAGTTAAGCCCTGAAGTTTTTCCATAAAGGAGTTAAAGTTATCAACAATACTGTGAATTGATTTTACCGGTGTGTGAATATTTGTATTAAGGCGGCGGGTAAGGTCGGCTTCTCCGGAAGCAATATTCTGTACAGTTGTACGGATTTCCCTAAGAGGCTTAAAGAGGCTGTTCATTGTAGCTGCAACAAAAATAACTGCAGTTATAAGAATAAAGACAGCCAGCGGAACAGTTGCATTTTTAAAGAATTCAGCAGCTGTAAATGGAATAAAGAGAACCATGTGCCAGCCCAGGGATTCAACAGGAGCAATCAGGTATTCCCCGGACATTGTAGAAAGCAGCTTATCCTGAGAAGAGTAGAGGCCGCCGGCTTTTACCAGGTCAGGCATTGCCTGAGTAACAGGTTTTTTGTTTTCAAGGTCAGCCAGGGTTTTAGAAGCTGATATTTCTCCGCTGGAGTTATACATGTACATTGTAATTCCTTCTTTAAGGGTGCTGTACATGGAAGAAACAAAGTCATTCAGTTCTACACCAGTACCTGTAATTCCTGTAACTTTGTGGAATTCATCATAAACAAGAACGTTAATCCACATAAAGGTCTTTTTAAGGCCCAGATCGTAGTCTACATAAAACTGAAAGGGCAGGTTTGCATCAATAGTTGCCTGGTACCATGCACTCCCCGGGTCTTTTTTGTCCAGGTTGTAGATAAATTCCATATTTGAATAGTATCTAAGGTCGGAATCAGAAATCCAGAAGGTTCTGTGGGAACTGTAGGAGTTCTGAAAAGACTGAAAATCCCTGAAGGCAAGTTCCCTTACAGAATTATTGGAAGGATCTTTCATGTAATCAACAATTGCCGGAGACTGTGCCATCTGAATTGCCAGCTTGCGTTCCGGAAGAAGACCGCTTTCCATTTCCAGGATTTTTTCGTATTTCATAACATTCAGTTTGTCAGCTGAGTTTTTTCTGAATAATGAAACAGAACATAAAGAAACTGCAGTAAAGCCAATTACTGCATAAACAATGGCTACAACCAGTGAGACTTTGCCCGATGTCTTCATAGGAAATATCCTCTCTAAAAGTGTGTTTTTAATTATGGAAGGTGTATTTTATTAAATAGATATATTACCCCTCACTTTAATTTTAATATAGAATTCCAATAAAACAAGCAATTTCTATTTAAACTTAAATTAATTTTTGCAGCAGGATAATATTTTGTTAACTTAATTGTTCATTAAAATAAACTTTGATAATATAGAAGGAATATGTTAAAAGATAAACAGGATTTTACTCAGGGGCATATTTTTTCCAAACTTGTCAATTTTATGCTCCCTATTTTACTTTCACTTGTATTACAGTCTTTATATAGTGCCGTAGATATGCTTATTGTGGGTCATTTTGGAAGTGATGCCGGAATCAGCGGTGTAAATGTCGGCGGCAACGTAATGAATCTTTTTACCATGCTTCTTAATTCAATAACCATGGGTGTTACTGTTTTAATGGGTCAGTATATCGGTGCAAAGCGTTATGAAGACGTAAATAAGCTTATCGGGAATGCCGTTGCCTTCTTTTTAGCCCTTTCCCTTATTCTTACGGCAGGTATTGTTATTTTTGCCAGGCCTCTTGCCATTGCCATGCAGACCCCGGAAGAAGCCGTAGACCTTACAGTTCAGTATATCCGTATTTGTGGGGCAGGCTTTATTTTTATTACCTTCTATAATTTTATAAGTGCCATGCTCAGGGGAACAGGAGATTCTGTAACGCCCCTTATTTTTGTTGCCATAGCCAGTCTTGTAAATATAGCAGGAGACCTTATTCTTGTAGCCGGCTTTAAGATGAATGTAGCTGGTGCTGCTATTGCTACAGTTGCTGCCCAGGCTGTAAGTGTGATTCTTTCCATGGAAATAATCAGGCGCAGAAAGATGGCTTTTTCCTTTAAGCGCAAATATTTTAACTTTGGCAGTGAAGTTCCCCGTTTTGTAAAGCTGGGAATGCCTCTTACAGTACAGGGATTCCTTACAAACTTTAGTTTTCTGGCTCTTTGTGCCTTTGTGAATAAACTGGGCCTGGATGCTTCTTCCGGTTATGGTGTTGCTCAGAAAATCCAGCTGTTCATTATGCTTATTCCTTCTGCCTTAATGCAGAGTATGGCTCCTTTTGTTTCTCAGAATGTAGGTGCAGGGAACGAAAAACGCGCCAGGTCCGGAATGCTTTGCGGACAGTTTCTTGGTGCCGGGGTAGGTCTTTTTATTACCATAGCAACTTTCTTCTTTGGGGATTATCTTGCCATGCTTTTTACTTCCAATACGGCTTATATTGCAAGGGCCTTTGAATTTTTAAGGGGTTTTGCGCCGGAAGCAATAGTTACCTGTATTCTCTTCAGCTATCTGGGGTATTTTAACGGTCATTCAAAGTCACTTTTTGTAATGATTCAGGGGCTTTTACAGACATTTCTTGTAAGGCTGCCGGTTTCTTATGTAATGAGTATCAGGCCGGATGCAAGTCTTACAGGAGTTGGAGCAGCAGCCCCTCTTGCAACAGTTTTTGGAATAGCCATGTGTTTTGTTTATTACAAATGGATGGGTCGTTCCCTGGACAAAAAATAAGCCGTAAAGGTAAGAATTTATAAAAAAAGTGTATAAAAAAATGCACATCTTAAGATTAAAAAGCAGTACCAGCTGTCTTAAGTGTGCATTTATTAAAGTGGAGCTGATCGGACTTGAACCGACTACCTTTTGAATGCCATTCAAACGCTCTAGCCAGGTGAGCTACAGCCCCTAAAAGTTAAAAAAAGTCTAGCATATTTATTTTTCTTATAAAAGCCCCCTTCTGCATAAAATGTGCTTATCATGATGATATTTATTATGTTAGAATCAGGAGTCTTAGGTTTAAAATACACTTAAGAAGGGAGAGTAAAATGAAAAAATTCCTTACTGTACTTGCAGTAATGACAGCATTGTTTTCTGCCGGACTTTTTGCGGAAAAGACACCTTATTCATCAGCAGATAAGGCTACCCAGAAGCTGTTAAAGAAGACAAATAAATTAATTCAGAAAGAGCAGTATGAAAGTGCTTTTGCTTCGCTTTCAGAAATAGAAAATGAATATACCATTGCTAAAAGTATAGAAATCTGTACAAATTACTTTGCCGTAAGCATGATGCACACTATGTTCGGCTTTAAAAATCTTGAAAAGGGCGAAACCCTTCTTGATGTACGCCGTGGAGATGGTACTTACAATTATACAGTCTATAATCCTGCAGAGGTTGTAAAAGCTTATGTAGAAGAACATGGCGAGAAGCCTATCCTTGACTATGCCCTTGGCCTTTATTATGACGATGTACTTGCCCGTTACAGTGGTAACTGGATTATGTCTGATGAAGAAATTGCAGCAAAAAGTCTGGAACACCTTAGCAAGGCATATGATCAGAAGTGTTATGACGGTTATTCCCTGAGTGTTCTTGGACTTATCTATTGCACCAGAAATGAATATGAAAAAGCAGATTCAGTTTATGCAAGAAAAGATGATGAAGGCTTTGATTTTACAGCAGATGATTATTATAACTATGCCATTATCCTTACTAACCTTGATCAGCTTGAAAAGGCCCTTAAATATGCAGAAAAGAGTATAAAGGGTTACTCTGATAATCCTGAATACCAGATTGAGTCTTATACTTTGTCAGCAGATATTGCACTTTACCTGAATGATTTTAAAAAAGCAAAATCCCTTATTAAAAAGTGTCAGGATAAATACCCTGAACATTACAGACCTTTGTTTTCATGGATAAAGTATTATGTTTACCAGAATGATGTAGAAAATGTCCTCAAAAAAACAGCTGAATTATATGCAATTGAGCCGGAAAATCCAAAGCTTCTGCAGTCAATTCTGGGCCAGTTCTTTGACCTTGGTACTCCAAACTACCTGACTCCTTTCTTTGAAAATGCTCTTAATGAATATAAAGACAACCTTTCTGCAAAACAGAATCTTCTTATCCACTATGCTTATCTTCTTAAGGTTCTTGGTAATAAGGAAGCTGCAAAAGAAAAGGTTGAACTTGCCAGGGAAGAGCTTAAAAAGGATGATTCCCTTTCTCCGGGAATAGAAGAATTCCTTAATTCAATTATTACAGAAGAATAAATAAAGCCTTGTTTTATAAGGGAGAAAATTATAAAGGAGAAAATCTATGAAAAGAAACGTAATTGTAAAAGTGGCAGCATCACTTTTTGCCTTTTCGCTGTTATTTGCTTCCTGCAGTAAACGGGATAATCGTACTGTTAACGTAACTGGTGTAGGAAGTGTAAGCTTTGTTCCTGACATGGTATGCTTTTCTGTAACGGTAAAAAATACTGAAAGCCGTCTTGCAGATTCACTTGCAAAGACAAAGAGTACAGTTTCCAGTCTTCTTGAAATCTGTAAAAAGTATAATGTTGCAGCCGAAGATATAAAAACCGGTCTTGTGCGCACAGATAAGGAATACCACTGGCAGTATAATACTGAAAAGAAGGTATTTGACGGTTATTCTTCAAGCCAGAACACAGAAATTACTTTTAGGAATATAGAAAGCTTTGAAGCCTTTTCCGGAGAGGTTCTCGCTCTGGATTCTACAGGTATAGACAGACTTTCTTTTGATCATTCAAAAAGAAATGAATATGAATCAGAAGCAAATCTTCTTGCCCTGGATAATGCAAAGGAATCTGCAGAAAAAATCTGTGACCGTATAGGAGAAAAGCTTGGTAAAACTCTTTGTGTAACTGATTCAGATTACACAGACAGGGAAGTTTGCATGGTAAGTTCAGCAGATTATTATTCAAAAGGCATTTCTTCAGGAATAGTTGCTTCTCCAGGTATTATTACTGTAAAAAAACAGATAAATGTTAAATACCAGATAAAATAATCTTTTTAATCTTTGTTAAGGCTCTGCTGTAAAGCGGAGCTTTTTTATTAAGAGGGTATTACAGGTATTTGTCCTGTAAGTTCTTATTTTACCAGTCCCGGTTACCGATAAATATAATATCTATGGATACAAGACTTAAACAGCAGCTTGATTTTGCCCTTGAAATTGATAAAGAAAAGAATATATTCCGTCAGACCCATCTTTCCGGACAGGGCCGTAATGAAAATGATGCAGAACATGCCTGGCATATGGCAATAATGGCTTACCTTTTAAAAGAACATTCCAACCAGAAAATTGATATTGCCCGCACTATGATTATGTGCCTGATTCACGATATTGTAGAAATAGATGCGGGGGATACCTACGCCTATGATGAAGAAGCTAAAAAGTCCCAGAAAGAAAGGGAAGATAAGGCTAAGGAAAGGATTTTTTCAATTCTCCCGGATGACCAGAAAAAAGAGCTGACGGCTATTTTTGACGAATTTGAAGCAGCTGTTACTCCGGAAGCTAAATTTGCCAGGGCCATGGATAATCTTCAGCCCCTTATTTTAAATAACAGTAATAATGGAAATGACTGGAAATCCCATGGTGTAACTGCCAGCCAGATTTACGGCAGACAGGGCAGTACAAAAGAAGGTTCTGAAGTTTTATATGAAGTTACCGATAAAATAATAAAAGAAAACA
>NZ_JAILGZ010000010.1 GCF_024696245.1 Treponema sp. | reverse complement strand
ACACGTCCGGAATCAATTTTTTCACTGTAAATTCTTGAAACACTGGCTTTTGCAGGTACTGTAAGGGCCTGAATTTCAACTAAAAAGACTCTGCTGCCTTCAAAAACCGGTGTGCAGGCTACTCCGGCAGGTTGATTTTCCTTTCTGGCAGTTAAAAACAGGGATGCAGGATTCAAAACCGGCTCTAATCCCTTTTCATTCATGCTGAAAATGCCTATTTCATCAACAGAACCAAAGCGATTTTTCTGAGCATGAAGGAATCTTATGTCATCTGCATTGCGTTCAAACGAAATTACTGTATCTACCATGTGTTCCAGAGACTTTGGACCTGCAATTGTACCTTCTTTTGTTACATGAGCGGTCATAATAAGCACTGTATCACGTTCTTTTGCCCATGAAATGAACTCATTAGCACAATATTTTAGCTGATTTACGGTTCCGGGGATAATTCCAGCCTCTGCACTGTATATGGTTTGAATGGAATCTATGATTACGAAGGCTGGATTAAGCGAATCAAGGGCATCCAGAGAGTCTTCCAGGCGGGAAGTACACAAAATATTGATTCCATCGCATTTTAATTCAAGGCGGTCAGCGCGTTCTTTTATCTGTGCAGCAGATTCCTCACCGCTTATATAAAGAACTACCGCTTTGTTTTTAGCAACGCTGGCTGCAGTCTGTAAAAGCAGGGTAGATTTACCGATTCCCGGCTCTCCGCCAAGTAAAATTGCAGATCTTTTTGTGGCTCCATTACCTAAAACCCGGTCAAATTCACTGATTCCGGTAGAAAGGCGGCTGTTTTCCTGTGCTTTTACGGTTGAAAGGCCTACAGGTTTCTGTTTTTCAACAGCTGTACTGCCTCTTCCGGCTGGGGTGACATTGTTTTTATCAATAATGATTTCTTCAAGGGAGTTCCATTCTCCGCATTCAGGGCAGCGACCAAGCCATCTTGGTTGTGTGTATCCACAGTTAGAACATCTGTAGCTTACAGATCCGCTTTTTTTTGCCATATTACCTCTTTCGGTCGGATTTTAAGGGGAAGTTTTTGTGAAAATTTCACAAAAACTATTGACATCTGAATTATATGCCATTATATTAATCATAGCTTGTAAATAAGCTGATAAACTCTCTCCGATGTCCAGCAACGCTGGACGGCAAGGTTCCCTTCTAGTGTTACTGTCTGGGAACCTTGTTTTTTTTAACCCTAAATTGTCATCCTCGGGCTTGTCCCGGGGATTTTTTCATTGTTTTATCCCTGTGTAATTACTGATCCTGCAGGTACACTTTCTGTAACCCATGTGTTACCACCAATAATAGAACCGTGTCCAATTACTGTTTCGCCGCCAAGAATGGTTGCATTTGCGTAAATTGTTACATCATCTTCTATAGTAGGGTGTCTTTTCTTGTTCTGAAGGTTCTTTTTAACGCTTAAAGCTCCAAGGGTAACACCCTGATAAATCTTTACATTATTTCCAATTAAACAGGTTTCACCAACTACAACACCAGTTCCGTGATCAATAAAGAAAGATTCGCCGATTGTAGCGCCAGGGTGGATATCAATACCGGTTTTTCCGTGAACATGTTCACTCATAATACGAGGAATGATAGGCACGCCATTTTCATAAAGGAAATGTGCAATACGGTATACAAGAATTGCTTCAAGACCAGGATAAGAAAGAACAACTTCTTCATTACTCTTTGCGGCAGGGTCTCCGTTGAATGCAGCTGTAACATCAAGCTGAATTTTACGTCTGATTTCCGGAATTTCTTCTATTAAAGCTATTGCTGTCTGCTCTGAAAGTTTAAAGCAATGTGATTCTGCAATATTTGCGAGTTCTTCATGGCTGCAGGTCTGTGATTTTGTATAAATCATAGCCTTTTGGATTTCGCGTGTGAGGTTTGCAATGATATTGTTTACTTTCTGCCCTGTAATATATCTGATATTAACTGAATCAATGTCTTCTGCAGTCTTAAAACCAGGGAAAATAACAGTCTGAATATCAGAAAGAATTGAAACTACGTTCTGACGGTTTGGAAAATCTTCTGTATGACTTCTGTTTATAAGGCCATAACGGTCATAGGAATCGAGAATTCCATCAATCAGCATATCAATATTCATTTTTATGTAAACCTCATTTAAATTATTTTGAAAGAATGATAACATAGTTAGAAGAAAAATTCTAATAAATTTATCAAATTCTAGATAAATTTTATTGACTAAAATTATTTCTTAGTTTATATTCGTAGAACGCATGTTTTCTATGAGTTAGTGTGGAATACTGCAAGATGCCCCCGTAGCTCAGTTGGTAGAGCACCACATCGGTAATGTGGAGGTCTGCAGTCCGATTCTGCACGTGGGCTATGAAAATTGAAAATTTTTTGGCGAATATATTTAGGAGTTAAATATGGGAAGCAAGAAGAAAGGTGCTGTTGAAATTATCGCTTTGCAGTGCACAGAATGTAAGAGAAAGAATTATACTACTTACAAGAACCGCAAGAACATCACAGG
>NZ_JAILGZ010000147.1 GCF_024696245.1 Treponema sp. | reverse complement strand
GATTATGACGGTACAGCCCTTGAATCTGTAACAGCAGAAGCTGGAACAACATCAGCTGACTTTACAAGCCTTTCTGCATCTACAACTTATAGCTTTACAGTAACAGCTTATGATGCCTTTGGTAATTCAACAGCAGTATCTGTAACAGCTAATACTGCAGAGGATACAACTGCACCTGAAGATGTTTCTGGCCTTGCCGCAGCTGCCGGACGCACAAGCGTTACCCTTACATGGACAGCTTCTACAAGTGAAGATGTGTACGCTTATGCAGTTTATGTTGATGATTCAACAGAAGCTTATACAACTGTAACAGATGCAACTGCAACAGTTTCTGACCTTACAACTGATACTGAATATTCATTTACAGTAAAGGCTGTAGACTATGATTCAAATGAAAGTACCGGCGTAAGCGTAACTGCTACACCTGCAATCCCTGCTCCTTCAAATGCAGTTGCAGAAGTAAAATACACAGGTTCAGTTCTTGTAACCTGGGATGACACTACAGCTGTTGAAGATGGAATCACTTACTCTTATACAGTTTCTTGTTCTGATTCAACAGTAGATTCAATTACTGGTGTAATAAGCGGTGAGACAGGTGCTCACTTTACAGACCTTACAGTTGGAACTGCTTACACATTTACTGTAACTCTTGTTGATTCAAATGATGTTACTTGTGGTACAGCAACAACAGACAGTGTTACAGCAGCTACCGTAATCCTTAAGATAGGAAACGGATATAGAGCTAGCGGTACAACAGTTACCCGCTACCTTGCATGGGGATCAAGTTCATCTTCTACAACTTGTTACAACACAGGTGCTGTAGCAGATTCTGCAGAACCAACTGCAAGTTACTGGATTATCCGTCCTGCATTAAGCGGTACAGATGGTTACTTCTCTCTTGAAGCTGCTACAGGTACAACAGGAGTTGGAACTGGTTACTTCCTTTATGTTGATGAAAACGACCGTGACTATGTTGCATATAATGGAACATGGGGTAATGGCGGCTGGTCTAATTATGTAATGGTTGCAACAACAACAGGTGTAGAAAACGACGGTACTTCTTATATTACAGATGCAAGTCAGGCTTCATTCTACTGGGGAACTTCAAGCTGGAATTCTTCATACAGCAGAATGTATTCTGAAAGTATGTCAGGCTACTATGTATGCCATGCTTCCCTTACATTTGGTGTTACAAACTCTTCTTCAGAAGACAGTAATGGATGTGCCGCATTTATAATTGATTCAAGTTCAACAGCTGCTGTTGATTATTATAGTGATGGAGCTCCATCTGCTGTTACAAATCTGGCAGCTGGTACAGCTACAACAACTACAATCCCACTTACATGGACAGATCCATCAAATGCAGATCTTGGCTTTGTAAGAATCAGTTATACAGCAGATTCTGTAACATCAACCGTAGATGTAGATGCCGGAGAAGGTGCTGTAACTCTTAGCGGACTTACAAAGGGTACTTCTTATAGTATTACAGCAACAGCTTATGATGTGTACGGAAATGCTTCTGATGCTACTGATGCCATAACTGCTGAAACTTTGGATTTGACTAATATTCCTACTAATGTTGCTGCAACAGCCCGCTTTACTGGTGAAATTCTTGTAACATGGGATAGAGCAGAAGATGATACAGATTCAAGCTGGCAGTATAAAGTTGAATGTAGTGATGACGATGTTACTGCACAGAGCTTTACAAGTCTTACATCTTATGCCGGAACTTATGCAGATGCAGCAGATGGTGTAGCCCAGTTTACAGGTCTTACAAGTGATACAACATATACATTTACTGTATATGCAAGTGAAGATGGTGAAACATGGAACTCTGATGAAACTGTAAGTGCAACAGCTGCAACAATGACAAAGCAAATCTGGAATACACTGGCATATTCTGGAAGCGGTCAGTATAATTGTGAACTTAACACAACTGGTAGTGCAAATCTTCTTTGCTGTCAGTATTCAACTGGTGGTGGTAATGCAACATGGTATATTTATCCGGCACTTGATGGAACTATTACAGTTACCCATACTGTAACAAACAGTTCATCAGAAACAGTTTCTGCTGATTATGATACTTTCTCTATCTATCATACATCAAAGGGATATGCTACTCTCGCAATTGATTCCATGACCGAAACTTCTGCAACAGCACTTTCAAATTATGTTTCTTGCAGCACTGCTACAACAAGTGATTCAACTGGAGCATCAACCTTCTTCTTTGGATATAATTCTACATCTTCTGCATATACATTAAGACTTAATGTAACAGATGAAAATTATGCCATTGGTTTTGCAAAAACAGGTGATAATGCTACTGAAATTCTTTATTACAATGATGCTACATCTGCAACTTGTGAAAGTTCTGGTTATGCATGGTACTTTTATGAATAATTAGTTTCCCCGTAAACTGATTATGCCCTGCTTCTTGTAAAAAGAGGCAGGGCTTTTTTTATTATTAAATGTGTTATAATTAAAATCTAAGGGGAAAAAAATGTCAAAAAGTCTCTTTCAAAAGGTTGGTAATACAAGAATAATTCCCATTTCCTTAAAGTTAATGGTTATTTTTGTTTCCCTTCTTACTCTTTCTAATTTTGCAACAAACTTTGTTAATTCCTATCTGGCCCGCCGTCAGATTATTAAGCTGAACAATTCAATAATGATTAGCCAGTTAAAGGATATGTATACGGCAGCCGGCAATCAGTATCAGATTTATATGTTTACCGGCAAAAGACAGGATTCAGTTAACTCCATTGCAGACGGAGTAAGCCGGGGATTTGAACTTGAAAACAGTATGGCTCTTGCCTTTAATATAGAAGGAAAAATTCTCTTTGGAGTAAAAAATAATTCTGATCAGGTGATTAATGAAGAAGATAAAATAGATTTTTCTGATCAGGAAGCCCTTTCTGTAATGAATCAAAATCTTGAGTCGGGACATACAGACGGTTCCATAGTTTTTAAAACCGCTGCAGGGGAATACTATGGAGTTTATAAATATCAGCCTGACTGGAAGTGTTTTTTTGTTCGTGCTGAATTAAGAGCCGAAACCATGAAGACAAATCTTTCCCTCTTTGGAATCATTTCTCTTGTAATTGTAGCAATTGTTGTTGTCTTTCTTTTTGCAGGCCTTGCCATGTACCGCCGTATTCTTCAGAATGTACACAAAATTACAGGAGACCTTTATTCAATGCAGCAGGAACAGCAGCTTTCTGTTATAGATTTGTCTCAGTCTCCTAATGATGATGTTACTTATCTTGCGGCAAGTTTTAATTCCCTTTCTTCTACTATTAATAATCTTCTGGGAATATTCCGCAAGTTTGCATCCAGGGACCTTGTGGCCAAAGCTTATAAGGAACACCAGATTAAGCTGGAAGGTAAGGGTAAAAATCTTGTAATGCTTTTTTCTGATATAAAAAGCTTTACCTTCAGAACAGAAACTCTTGGTAACGATATTATTGATTTGCTCAATGTTCATTATGACCAGACAATCAGAAAGGTTCACGAAAATTCCGGAGTAATCGGTTCAATTATTGGAGATGCCATCCTTGCAGTTTTTGGAACACAGAATCAAAAGGGTAAGTCTCTTGAAGCTCTTGAAGCAGCCTGGCAGATAACGGAAGTAACAAAAGAGTTAAGGGAAAAAATGATTGCCCGCAAGGAAGAAATAGAAAAGGAACGTCCCCTTACTGAATCAGAAGAAAAAGTATTTAAGGCAGTTCTTATTGATATTGGTGTAGGAATTGACGGAGGTAATGTTTTCTACGGAAACATTGGTTCTGACGAACATATGACAAATACAGTTATTGGAGACAATGTAAATTCAGCCAGCCGTCTTGAAGGCCTTACAAGAATCTATCATCTTCCTGTAATTGTTTCTCAATACATAAAGACAGAAGTAGAAGAAGCTGAACCTGAAAAATATATTTTTTACGAAATTGATATGGTTCAGGTTAAAGGAAAAACTGAAGGCAAGAGAATATACTTTCCTGCAAGAAGTGATCAGTTAACAGAGGAAGAAAAAAATACTTTTGATCAGTATGAAAAAGCCCTGAATTTTTATTATCAGGGAGACTGGACTAAAGCAAAGGCAGAGTTTAAGAAATGTTCCCTTGAAACATCGCAGGTATTTATAGAAAGAATGGAATCTTCTTCCTGCCCTAAAAACTGGAGTGGTATATGGACAATGCAGACAAAATAAATAAAAGTCAGATTCACAGGGAAGTAGAATTATTTTTAGGGGATGAATTAAAAAAGAAAAAATCCCAGCCTCCAGTTTCTTACAATCTGGAGGAAGAATATGCAAAGACTAAAAAAAACAGAAAGCTTTTTGTATGGGTTTTACTTGGCCTTTGTTTCTTTTTAGTTGGTACGGGAACCCTTACAACTTTTGCTGTCCTTCTTAATTCCAACGAAAAAATTAAAATTAATATAGATACTTTTGATGACCTTAATCTGCGCTCCCTTCTTAATAATGTAGGCAGGGTTCAGCTTATGTATGAAAGTGCAGTAAGAAATAAAGCTGCCCTGGAACAAAACTACGCAGAAGAGATTTCTTTTCTTGAACAGAAAAGAAAAGCAGACCTTCATTTAATTGAATCTGTTCAGGCTGTTTCTTCCAGGGAATATGTCCGCAAACAGAAGGCTGCTGCAGAAAAGGAATATGCAGACAATCTTGCAGTCTTAAAAAAAGAGTACGAAGAAAAATTAATTAAGGCAGAAGAAGAAATAAAAAAATATCAGGAACAGATAAAGAAGTATGATGCAGAAGAAGTAGATAAGGCAAAAAATGCAGAAGCTTCCCTTGATTCAACCAAGCAGCTTCATGATATGCAGATGAAAAGCCAGATAGATGCCTACGAAAGTAAGATTTTAGAATTAAGGCAGCGTCTTGCCCAGCAGCAGAAAGAGGCAGCAGAAGAACAGAAAAATGCCGTTGAGCAGGTAAGAAAAATCTATCAGGCAAAGATTGACCTTCTTGATCCTGCAGCCAGGGAAGAAAGTGCAGAACAGGATAAAATAATTACAGCAGCAGGAATTACTTCCAATGCTTCCAGAAGTTCAACCTGGGCTGACTTTAATAAGCTTACCCTTTCAAAAGATAATTACGGACTTAAAAATTCAAAATCTGAATTTGCTGATAGTGTAGACGCAGCCCTTTCTGAATTTAACAGTCTAAAAACAATCGCAGGAAGATTTGAACCTATGCCTATGGAAAAATCCATTAAGGATTATGTTCCGGCTATGGTAAATCAGACTTATCAGATTGCAGATTCCCTTTCTAAAAGCGGAGCATCTGCCGCCCGACAATTGGATACCCTTTACGAATTTGCAGAAAAGGAACTGGATTCTTCTTCTATGGACGGGCTTTTAACAGATTCTTTTGATTCAACTCAAATGACTGCCTATATAAGAGAAGATTCCCGTAAATTAATCCCGGAATCTTCTGCCTTTACAGTAGGGATTTATCAGGGGTCAAAAGAGTATGCAAAGGGAAAGCTTACTTTTGCAAACAATTCCTATAAGGTAAGCCTTCTTTCTGATTCAGAAGGGGGAACTTATTCCGGAAAGGTTACTCCCGGCAGCAGAATTAAGATAATTGAAGAATAATTTATTTGATTTACGGGTGCTTAATTTTTCCAAAATATGATAGAATCCAGAAGCTAAGGAAGGTCTCGTATTATGGAAAAATTAAATCCAAAACTTATAGCTCTGGATCTGGATGATACACTCCTTGATAAAAACACTCAGATTCCGGAAGAAAATGTAAAGGCACTCCAGCAGTGTGCTCAGAAAGGTATATATGTTGTTTTGTGCTCCGGTCGTGCAGAAGAAGGAATCCTGCCTTTTGTCCGCAAGCTTGATATTGCCGGAAGTCAGGCCGGCCGTTTTTTAATTGCAATTAATGGTTGTTCAGTTTTTGATCTTCATTTAAGACAGCAGATTTATAAAAAAACTGTAGATGCTGATGTTCTTTTAAGGGCAGACCAGCTTGCAACAGAAAATGGTCTTGATACAGAAGTTTATTCTCCTGATACAATTTTTTATGCAAAAGAAACAAAATGGACCCGTCTTGATGTAGATTTATGTCACGTAAAGGGTGAGATAATAGAAGATTATAAAAACTTTCTTAAAAAAGGCTTTCCTAAAATGCTTATTCCTGGTGAGCCTGAAAAAGTTGCTGTGTTGCAGGATAAATTAAAGGCAGAATTTGGAGACAGGGCTGTTATTTTTACAAGTAAGCCTTTTTTCCTGGAACTTCTTCCTCCAGCCTGTGGTAAGGGTGAAGCAATTGAATACCTTTGCAGTCATTTAGGTTTTGGTATAGAAGAGGCAATGTGTTTTGGTGACAGCATGAATGACGAGAGCATGATCCGTAAGTGCGGTTATGGTGTTGCCATGTGCAATGGTCTTGATTATATAAAGAATATTGCTGATTATGTTACTGAAGATGATAATAACTCCGGTGGAGTAGGTCGTTTTATTCAGAAATACGTTCTGTAAATTAATTTAGTTCAGTTTAATGAGGTTTAAGGTATGAAAATTTCTACAAGAGGCAGATATGCCCTCAGATTCATGTTTTATATGGCAAGTCATGTAAAGGATGGTTTTACTGCTTTAAAAGATGTATCTGAATATGAAAATATTTCCCTTAAATATCTGGAACAGATAGCTTCCCTTTTAAGTAAGGCAGGTCTCCTTATAAGTGTAAGGGGACCTCAGGGTGGCTATAAGCTTGCAAAAGCTCCATCTCATTATACTGCACTGGATATTATCAGGGTTACGGAAGGCAGTCTTACACCTGTTGCAGAAGTTGCCGGTGATGAACTTACAGAAAGTCAGGGCATAATTAACGAAGTTCTGTGGAAGGGCTTAAAAAATGCCGTTGATGCCTTTCTTGGAAGCGTAACCCTGGAAGACCTTGTAAATAAAAAGAACACAATGGAAAATTTTATTTACATGATTTAATTTTAGTAGCGGACGATTTTTTTATCAGCAAGGACTTCTTCTTTATTGCTGAAGAAAACATAATGCTGGTGTTTTTTAAGAAGAAGTTCCATAAAGTCTGCTGCATTTAAGTTGTCAGGAATTGCAAAACCAATTACGCTGGCACAGTCCTTTATTCTTCTTGCACAGTGATTCATTCCTGCGGCAAAAGCTTCCATTTTGTCATTGCTGCTGCATTCAGCGTCTGCTTCCGGAATTATAAATACATATTTAGAATCTTCTTCAAAGTCCTTAAGCTTATCCCTTAAAAGGGCAAGAAATTCTTCGTTATAGCTTTCTTCATCAAAGCCGATGTAGGACCATTTAATTTTTACGGCTGAAAACTTTTCATTTCCGTATTTTTCATTACAAAGTTCAACTGCATCGATTACAGGACAGCCGCTTAAATCAATTTTATTACCGTTTTTTTCTATTAATGTATTGTTTTCTGAATCAAATAACTTTTCTAACTTCATAGCCGAATTATAGACCCAGTGAAGTGCTTTTTTCAAGCATTTTCACCCTTAGTCCCCACCCCTGACAGTCCATAATCTGTTCACCCTGCCATTTGCGGGAATAGGCTCTTAATGCCATTTTTTCAATTGAATAAGCTTGTCTGATTTTATACAATATATGCTACTTTAAGTGTAATAAAACGCTAAGCAAAAAAAGGAATTGATTATGGAAATTACAAAAACAGAGCTTACAGAGTGTTCCGAATACATCAGCCGCTGCAGAACTGAACTTGCAAAAAGAGTTGTTGGTCAGAAAGAAGTTGCAGACGGAATTATTACAGCACTTGTTGCAGGAGGCCATGTTCTTCTTGAGGGTGTTCCTGGACTTGCAAAAACACTTGCAGTAAAGACTTTTGCAGAAATCTCAGGTCTTGATTTTAAGCGCATTCAGTTTACACCAGATCTTCTTCCTGCAGATGTTACTGGTACAATGATTTATGAACAGGCAACAGGAAACTTTTCAATTCATAAGGGACCTGTTTTTTCTAACCTTATTCTTGCCGATGAAATTAACCGTGCACCTGCAAAAGTTCAGTCTGCACTTCTTGAAGCTATGGCAGAAGGTCAGGTAACTATTGGTGAATCAACTTATCGTCTTCCTGAACCTTTCTTTGTACTTGCAACCCAGAACCCTATTGAACAGGACGGAACCTACAGTCTGCCAGAAGCAGAACTTGACCGTTTCCTCCTTAAAGTTCATGCAACATATCCTGCTCCGGAAGAAGAAATTGCCGTACTTAAAATGAACGGTAATGCAGACAAAATTCCTGTAAGTCGTGTTTTCTCTGCAGAAGCCCTGGATAAATGCCGTCGTTGTGTAGAAGCAATTACAGCTGATGATAAAATCCTTGCATATATAATTTCTATTGTTAATGCAACCAGAGTTACTGCCAGAACAAGCGGTAAAAACCAGAATGACTTTCAGCGCTATATCAGTTTTGGTGCTTCTCCTCGTGCCGGTATTGCCATGCTTAAGTGTGCAAAGGTAATGGCCCTTTTTGCAGGAAGAAGTTTTGTTCTTCCGGAAGATGTTCAGGCTGTTGCAAAACAGGTACTTCGTCATCGTGTTGTTCTTAATTATGAAGCATCTGCAGACGGTATTACTGCTGACGAACTTATCGACAAAATTATTTCATTCATGCCTCTTCCGTAAAATAAAAAGATATGGATAAGAAAAAGCTATCAAAAAAAGCATATCTTCTGCATCTCAGCAGCCTTTCTCTTGCTGACGGTATACGTCAGGGAAAATTCCGTTCTCTTTTTCATGGACAGGGAATTGAATTCAGGGGAGTAAGGGATTATCTTCCCGGAGATGATATTCGTGCCATTGACTGGAATGTTACAGCAAGAATGGCCAAGCCTTATGTTAAGGTTTTTGAAGAAGACAGGGATCTGGATGTGTTTATTATAGTAGACAAATCTCTTTCTATGGAAACAGGTTCCAGGATAAAGTCCCGTCTGGATATTGCTACAGAATGTGCTTCCCTTATAGCCCTGGCTTCCTATCAAAACTCAAGTCCTGTAGGTGCTGTTACCTTTGACGGAAAAATAGAATTTTCCTGTGCTCCTAAAGCCGGTAAAGATCACCTGATGCTTCTTCTTTCTGAGTTTGAAAAGAATAATTCAAAAAAGCTTCAGGGGTCTTCCCTTGAGACAGCTCTTGCCGGTGCCATTAAACTTCTGCGCAAGAGAACTCTTGTTATAGTAATATCTGATTTTCGTGCAGCAGGATGGACAGATGCTTTTGCCCAGCTATGCACTAAAAACGATGTAGTTGCCATAAGGGTAACTGATCCTACTGATGATGAACTTCCTTCTGTAGGGTCAATTCTTTTTACTGATCCGGAAACAGATTATTCTGTAGTACTTCCTTCTTCTTCAAGAGATTTTGCAAGGGCCTGGAAGTCTGATAATATCCGCCGTGTAGATATATGGAAGAAAGAATGCTTGAGGCATGGCGGCTATCCTTTGTGCGTAAGTACGGATGATGATCCTGCCCGCACTCTTGTAAGGTTCTTTACTGCAAGAGAAAAATATTAACGGGGGGAGGGCTTAAACGTGAAAAAATTATTTGCAGCATTTATATTTTCTCTTTTTACACTTTTGTCTTCCTATTCTCAGGTTCAGACCCTTACGCCAAAAAGTATTTATGTAGGTGATGAAGTTCAGCTTCAGCTTTCCTTTGATTCACAGGTAGATTTATTTGCCCTGCCTGGAGTTCAGGTTACTAATCTTGATCTTGTAATACTTGATACATCCCTTCCGGAATTTGATTCAGTAAAAAACGACTGTACGATTAACAGCGCCATTCTTACAAGAAAGGGAATCACCTATTCTGTAATCATTCATTTTGTTCCATGGAAAACAGGACGAATCAGGTTTCCAAAAGTTGACCTTGTAGATTTATGCAGGGGCAGCGAATACTTAAAGCTTCATCCGGAAGCAAGGGAAATGGAAGACTTTGTAGTTACTTTTGATTCCGTAAAAGTAAATTCCCTTTCCAGTGAACTGAATATTACTTCCCTGAGACAGCCTTTTGCACCTTTGTCCCTTCCTGGAACAAATTACATGGTATGGGCTATTGTTGTGGGAATCTTCCTTCTTATGATGCTTACAGCCCTTTTCCTTGTTAAGCTTCCCCGCATTATCGGAAGAATACATCTGATTCACAAAAACTTAAGTTTTGCAAAAAATATTTTTCTTACAAGAATACGCTTTTTTATTCTTCTTCATAAAAAAATTACTGATGCAGAGTTTGCAGCCGCCTGGCAGAAAATCATGCGTCATTATTTTACAAAAAGATTCAGGATAAGTTTTATCTCTGTTACTTCCAGCAGCATTGCCCAGACTGTATTAAGGTGCATTTCTTCTGCTGATGAAAAAAAAGCCAGGGCTTCTTCCCTGGTTGCAGAGATTTTTTTACGTACGGATTATATCCGCTTTGCTTCCGGTTCCATTGATTCAAGGCTCTTCCCTGCAGAAGAACATGAAGCTTCTTTTTTGCCCGGTGAGACTAAAAAAATAATCAGGGATTCAGTAAAGCTTATGAAAATATTTGAAGTAAGGAGTGACTACAGTAATGATTCAGTTTGAAAATCCTTTAGCTTTTCTCCTTCTTTTTTTAATTCCGGTTCTCTATTTTTTAAGATACATAAAGTTTCTTTCTAAGATATCCTTTTCCCTTGTTCTTAGTGACTGGGATGGTGAAAGTTTTAAATGGAAGAAAAAGTACCGCCTTATTGTTACTGTAATTTCAAAACTCTGTCTTCTTGCAGCTTACGTAAGCGTAATTGTTGCCCTGGCCAGTCCGGTAATCCGATATCAGAAAAAAATATTTTCTTCCAGGGGTGCAGATATTCTTTTTGTACTTGATGTAAGTCCTTCCATGGCTTCCATTGATATTGCAGGAAGTAACCGTCTTGAAGCAGCAAAGACTGCCATAAAAAGTATAGCTGCTTCTGACGAAGGAGACTGTTTTGGTCTTGTAGAAGTTGCTAAGGAAGCAGCCCTTGTTGTTCCTTTAACAATGGACAGAAAAATATTTTTTAACAAGCTTTCTTCTGTAGCAGTTGGTGAACTTGGAGACGGAACAGCTTTAGGTCTTGGACTTTCTGCAGGAATCTATCACCTGGAACACTCATCGTCAGAAAGCAAATGTATTGTCCTTATAACAGACGGAGAAAATAATGCCGGTACCGTTCATCCTAATACCGCAGCAAGACTTGCCCTTCAGAAGGATATTTCTTTATTCATTCTTGGTGTAGGTACAAAGGGGAAAGTTCCTCTTGAATATACAGACCCGCAGACCGGAAAAGTTTATTCAGGTTTCTTTGAATCCAACTACGACAGTTCTTCCCTTATGAATATTGCCCAGGAATCAGAAGGCAAGTTCTATGAAGTAGAAACAGTTCAGGCTTTAAGCCAGGCTCTTTCTTCCATCAGTAAAAGGGAAAACGTAGCACAGACATACAATATTAAAAACGAAGACAAAAGCATTTATTATTATTTTCTCATGCTTACTTTCTTCCTGATTGGTCTGGCATGGTTCCTTAAAAGACTTGTACTTCAGGAGGTTTTATGAACTTTGACATTGAACGTCCCTATGCCTGTTATGGAATTATCATTTTAATTCCTGCTGTTTTATTTACAATTTTCAGGTATAGAAAAATAGTAAAATCCTTTATTACAAATCCTGAGGTATTTTCTGCTTCGGCAACTATTGTAAGACTCCGCCGCTGTTTCTTTTTCAGGACTTTTTTCAGGTGTATGGCCTGGATTATGCTTGTTCTTGCCTATGCAGGAATTTCCTGGGGAGTAAAAACCGTTCCTGTTCAGAAAAGCGGCAGTACCGTTTCTTTTGTGTTTGATATTTCCTACAGTATGACTACCAGGGATGGTCCTTCCGGAATCTCCCGCCTTGATGCAGAGTGTAATTATGCCAGGGGGCTTCTGGAAAAACTGGAAGGAACAAGTGTAAGTGTTGTTCTTGCCAAGGGTGACGGAATTGTTACCATCCCTTTAACAGAAGATTATAATGCCATTAACAGCATGCTCAGTCAGATGCATCCTAATCTTATTAGTGCAGAGGGTACTGATCTTGCCAGTGGTATCAGGGCTGCAATGTCATCTTTTCCTGTACAGAGTGCAAGGGCCGGATGTATATGGCTTTTTACCGATGGAGAAGAAACCCGGGATTCACTTTTACTTGCCCTTAATGAAGCTGTAAGGTGTGGTATTCCTGTGGCAATAATCGGCTTTGGTTCAGAAAGGGAATCTGAACTTTTACTGGCAGACGGAAAAAGCAAGGTTAAGACAGCACTTAGAAGCAAGGCTCTTGAAGAAACCATTGCTCAGGTAAAGCAGACCCGTTCCGGTGGTATTACCGGTTCCAGGTTAACTCCTGTAATTTATGTTGATGCCTCTGAATACGGTTCAGCAGGCAGGCTTTTAAAAATGCTTAACCCTGCAGACGGAAGCAGTGTAAGTTATGAAGTTCATCTTATTCCCCGTAAGTCAGTCTTTATAAATCTTTCAGTATTGTTTTTCCTCTTTTCACTTATTGCAGGAGAGATAGACTTTAGAAGGGCCATAAAGAATTTTACCAGGGGAACAGCAATAGGTCTTGTTCTTCTTTGTCTTACTTCATGTTCAAAAAAATTTGATGAAGGCCGTCTTCTTTTTGAAGGAAAGATGGAATGGAACAGAAAGAATTATAATCAGGCTACTGCTTATTTTCTTGAAGTGTCAGAAATGGCATTGCAGAACGGAGACAAGCAGGCCTGTGAATATGCCAGGTTTAATCTTGCTGTAACTTACCTTATGCAGGATGAAAATGACAGTGCTGCAATTTATTTTAAGCAGATTCTTGATGAAGCAACGGAAAGCACTGATTCTCAGGTAAGGTATGCAGCCCTTTATAATTCAGGAATCATTGCCCACAGACAGGGTAAGTTTGATGAAGCAGCAGAGTTCTTTAAAAAGGCACTTCTTGTAGACAGCAGCAGTACTGATGCAAAAATAAACCTTGAGCTTTCAGTTCAGGAAAAATCACTGCAGGTAAAGCCTGACGAAAAAGAAATAGTGCCGGTTGTAAAAGCAGATTCAGATTCAAATCTGGAAAATGCCGTATATTCAATTATCAGGGAGAATGAAGAAGAGCGATGGAAAAATCAGCAGCAAAAAACAAAAAGTTCATCCTTGGATTACTGATTGGAATATTTATCTGGGGTATATGTGCAGAAGGTGCTTTTGCAAAAAAGTATCCTACCTATGAATATGTAAAAAGCCTTAGTTTTAAAAAGGCAGATGATTATTTTTTTACTTCAGAAGACTGTACTTATATTCTTGAAATTGCCAATGTTACTCCTGAGAACGTAACTGTTTATGTAAATACTCTTCCTGCTCATGTAAGTTTTATTTCTTCTAAAAAAGAAATATTTCTTCCGGAGACAGGTTCAGATGATGACAATGGTACCCGTATTATAATGAAGCTTAGCTTTGACCAGCCGGGCAGTTATAAGGTTAACGCCATTGACGTAATTGTAAACGGAATCTATTACCGCATTCCTTTTCAAAGGGTAGAGGTTTTAAATAATCCCCGTCAGCTTATGCCGGAACTTTCAGTTAAATTTGAAGATGGACGTAAGCCGGGTTCAAATGGTATTGTGGCAGCCAGGGCAGGGGACCGTATCCGCTTTACCCTTTATTCCAAATATGCAGTTTCTATAGAAAATATTTCATGGCAGGTTCCGGAAAATTCCCTTTTTCGGGAAGTAAAGAGTTTTGAATTCATTACGGAAACTGCAGATAAAAAAACATTTACTCCTGATGAAGTGCCCCTTATTACTTATGAGTGGCAGCCCCTTAAAAAAGGCAGCTATGATTTTCCGGAAATAAGTATTGTTGCAGTGTCCTACAATGGCAGCAGAAGTGAACTTACCCTTCCAAACTTAAGGTTTAAAATCCTTGAAGCAAAAGGTGATCTGCCGTCTTCCCAGGAAGAATATAATGCAGTTTATGCCTATGCTTTTGATGAACCTTCAAGAGAAGAAGAACACGTTTTTGTGTGCGATGATGCTGCCGTAAGAAAAATCTGCCAGTTAAGAAAAGAAGAGAGACACTCCCTTCCTCTGATATCAGAAGCTTTAAGAAACCGCCGTAATTATGAAGACTACTGCGGCCTAGATAATGTAGAAAGTGAAGCCAGCGTAATTTTTGGAATAATAGCATGGATTGTTTTTGCCCTTATAATGATTGCTGCCATTGTATTCTTTATCTTTAAGTTTAAGATTCAGGGTATAGTAGCATCCGTAGCTGCCGCTGTAGTGCTTATTTATGGAATTATTTATTCAGTAAGGCTTTCTGAAGAACACGGAGTATTTAAAGGCGGTACTTTAAGCCCTATTCCGGAAAAAAATCTTTCAACTGCAGTGGAACTTCCTGCCGGTTGTCTTGTTTTTGTTAAAGAGAGGGCTGCAGGCTGGCTTTATGTCCGTCATAACCAGAGTTACGGCTGGATAGAAGATTCAAGTATTTACACCATTAAATAGAGGCTCAGGATAAAATGAATTTTGGGGATATATTAAATCAGTGGGATGATGTTCAGCGTAATGCCAGAAAGCCTGCAAAACAGAGCCAGGTTTCTCATAAAAAGGCTAATGCTCCTACAAAAGAAGAAAAGCTTGCCATGGCTCAGGGCTATTCCTATGAGCAGCAGATGAAAGCAGACAATCAGCGCCGTGCCAATCCAATGGAAGTATGGCTTAACCGTTACGGTACTGTAGATAAAGACAGGCTTAATGAAGAAGCAAGGGAAAATGCCAGATTACATGACATTAACTACCTTAAATCCTTAAAGCCTGAAGCAATAGTAGACCTGCATCAGCTTACTCGTGATCAGGCCTGGGAAAGAATGAACTCCTTTGTTAACGAAAGTATAAGAAGGGGTCTTAAAAAGATTATGTTCATTCATGGTAAGGGCAACCATTCCAACGGCAGTGACCCGGTTTTAGGACCTGCAGTAAAGCTTTTTATTGAACAGGACAAAAGGCTGGGACTTTCCGGACATCCGGACAGAAATAACGGCGGAAACGGTGCTACCTGGGTAATTATAAAGCAGTAGAGATTTGATGAGGGGTTATAGTGGAAGATTTATACTCAGTTTTAGGCGTAACGGAAAAAGCTTCATCAGAAGAAATAAAAAAGGCTTACAGAACTCTGGCCTTTAAGTATCATCCAGACAGAAATGCAGGTAATGCTCAGGCAGAAGAAATGTTTAAGAAGGTAAATGAAGCTTATTCCGTTTTAAGTGATGACCAGAAACGCAGGGAATATGATTTAAGCCGCAGTAATCCTTTTGCCGGCTATCAGAATGCTTCAGGATGGCAGCAGCAGGCAAATACTCAGTATACGGATCCTTTTGATGCCTTCTTTAATTTTGGCAGGCAGACAGGAAACAGTAATTACAGAAACTATTATAACTATGATAATTACGAAGAACCCCGCAGAAGGCCGCGCTACAGCAGAAAAATGGTTAAAAGGCTGTTAAAAAACAGTATTTTTCAGACCCTTGCATCTGCAGCAGTTTTTTTCTTTATAGGCAGATATATATTCTTTCTTTCGTTAATATGTCTCTTTACTTTTATTAAGGGATTAACGGATTCTGTAAGTTACATAGGATATCTTTTAAAGAATGATGAGTAGACAGCAGTAAGCTGTAAAAAAAATAAGCCGGTGCTCTTTCAGTATAAAACTGTGGCATCGGCTTTTTTTTGTTCAGGACAATATTATCTTTCGCGGAAGATGATTCTGCCGCGGTTCAAGTCATATGGTGAAAGTTCAATTTTTACATTGTCACCTGGAACAATTCTAATGTAGTGCTTACGCATTTTTCCGCTTAAATGTGCAAGGATAATGTGCTTGTTCTGAAGTTCAACACGGAACATTGTGTTCGGAAGAGCTTCCTTTACGATACCTTCGACTTCAATAGCTTCGTCTTTATTAGCCACGATTCCTCCAAAAATTTGTTTGCCTTTTTGATAAAAAGCACGTACAATATGTGGCATATTATCTATAAAACATTGAAAAAGGTCAACAAGAGGATTTTATGAAAAAAGAATTTATTGAAAAACAGAAGAAAAAGCTTATTGCTCAGCGCAGTGAAATCATTGAGTCCCAGGCCGGACGTAATGAACAGCTTTACAAGTTGAATGGCACAGAAGAAGCCGGTGATGATGCAGATATTGCTTCTGACACAATTGACCGCACTTTGCTTAATTCCCTTGGAGAAGCAGACCAGCGCCGTCTTGCAATGATTGATCGTGCACTTGAACGCATTGCTAAAGGAACATACGGTAACTGTCTCCTTTGCAACAAGCCTATTCCGGAAGCACGTCTTGAAGCTCTTCCTTATGCAGCTCTCTGTGTAGAATGCCAGACTAAGGAAGAAAGGCGTAACCGCTAAAGTTCTTTTGTTTAATTATATCTTCTGGAAAGTGAGCCTGCCTTCTTTTATGAGGGCAAGTTCACTGTATCCTGCATTAAGGGCATACTGACGGGCTTTGTCATACCAGAAGGCTATATGTTCAGTTCTGTGTGCATCTGTATTAATCATTACCGGAATATTTTCCTGATGTAAAAGTTCAAGAAAGTATGGTGAAGGGTATGGCTCTTCAAGATAGCCCCTTGCTATTCCACCGGTATTGATTTCTACACATACACCGGCTTTTTTTATTTCTCTTACGGTTGATTTTACTTCTTCAATGTACCAGCTTTCTTTTTGATCAAAACGCATTTCTTTTGAATTCTGCTTTCTGATAAGGTCAGGATGGGCCAGAATAGTAAAGCTGCACTTTTTAAGCATTTCCCTTTCAGTTTCAAAATAAAGGCTTACAGCTTCTTTTGTATCCTTACAGCCGGCTTTCTGAATGTCATCAGGAAAGTCCTTTACGCTTGCATCAGCTTCAAAACAGCCTCTTTCTGCCGGAACAAAATGTACTGCTCCTATAAGGTAGTCAGGACTCCACCTGCTGAAATTTGCCATGTCCGGAAGTACATATCCCTTAAGGTAGTCTGCTTCAAAGCCCAGGTAAATATCCATGCGGTCTGCATATTCCTTCTTTAGCTTTCTTATTTCTTCAGCATATTCATCATAACGCTCAGGTTTAAGGTGCCATTCTGTAGCAAAGGACTGTAAGGCGTGGGAAGAAAAGCCCAGGGACTTAATGTTTTCCTTAAGGGCTGCTTCTGCCATTTCCTTTAAGCTGTTGTGGCCGTCGCAAAAGTCTGAGTGAACGTGATAGTTTGAATAAATAAAGGACTGATTCATAAGTTTGACTTCCAGTTTTTAATTGTCTGTTTAAATTTAAGAAAGTCCAGGCAGAATTCAGTTCTAAGGGCTTCAAGTTCAACAAGGTTTTTCTGCTTGGCATTAATATTCATTCTTTTTGCTGTTTCCGTAAGCTTGTGGGCACTTACTGCACTGCTGGAGCCTTTAAGGGTATGGGTATATAGTTCAAGCTTGGCAAAGTCATTGCCTTTTTCTATTTCTGTCTTAAGGGCTTCAAGTATGGCATCTGTCTGTTCTGCATAATCTTCTATAATAGAAATTGCAAGTTCAGGGTCATTATTGGTTGTGTCCATAAAGTCATTCATATCCCACAGGTCTGCAGTCTGAATATTAAGGTCTGCAAGAGAAATAACTTCCTTAGCTTCTGGGAATGAAAGTACTGTATTCCATTTTTCAAGAACCTGGCGGATACCGTCCCTCTTAAAAGGCTTAAGGAGGATATCGTTGATACCTAAAGTCTGGTAGGTCTTAAAGTCTTCCGGGTCATTGTTTGCTGTACAGGCTACGATGATTCCCTTAAAGTTCATCTGGCGGATTTCTACAGTGGCATCGATACCGCTTTTAACCGGCATAAGGATGTCCATAAAAATAAGGTCGATTTCCGGATGCTGTTTAATCTGCTGTACGGCTTCTTCTCCGTTGTTTGCACTGTAAACCTGGGCACCAAAACGTTCCAGAAAAGTAATGATGATTTTTCTGTTTACAGGGTGGTCTTCTGCAACGAGAATCTTTTTTCCTTCTGCAACAAGAATCTCTTCTTCTGCCTTCTTTTTCTTTTCTTCGGCGTAGTCCAGTTCTTCCTGCCTTATATCTGATTCCTGAGAGAAGGCCTGCTTTAAGAGAGTAATGAGGCTGTCCCTTTTTATAGGCTTGTAGATGTAACCGTGATACCAGTTAAGCATCTTCATCTTTGCATCTTTACCCATCTGTCCTTCCGGAACCATAAGGAAAAGTTTTGTATTGCTTAATTCAGGGTTGTGGTTGATTTCTGCAGCCAGGTGCCACCCGCTTAAGCCCGGCATCTTTAAGGTAATAAGGGCAAGGGTAAAAGGCTTTTTTTCTTTTATGGCATTGCTCATTTTTATCAGGGCGTCCTGACCGCTGGAAGAAGTTGCTACATCCTGAATGCCCATAGCGTTAAGTTTAGCTTTAAGGGATTTAAGGGAAAGCTGGCTGTTGTCTACTAAAAGAATGCGGGTACCCTGTGGAACTTCAATAAGGGGCTCGTCTGAACCGAATACTGACTTTTCCATAGGAAGGGTAAACCAGAAGTTTGACCCCATCTGTCCGTCTGAATAAATACCGATTTTGCCTTTCATTACTTCTACAAGGTTTTTGGAGATTGCAAGACCAAGACCTGAACCTCCAAACTTTCTTGTAGTGCTGGCATCTACCTGATAAAAGTCGTTAAATACCAGCTTTTGCTTTTGAATGTCTACACCAATACCGGTATCAATAATTTCAAAGAGCAGGTGTTTTTTTTCTTTTCTGAGCCTGACCATAATAAAGCCTTTGGCAGTAAACTTAACGGCATTTTTTATAAGGTTAAGGATAATCTGCTGAAGGCGGGTAGGGTCACCCATTATCTGTCGTGGAATGTTGTAGTCTATGTCCGTAATTACTTCCAGGTTTTTGTTGAAGGCTTCTATTGCAATAAGGTCTACAACCCTTTCTGTAAGTTCAACTACGTCAAAAGGAATGTTTTCAAGTTTGAAATTTTCTGAGCGGATCTTTGTAAAGTCAAGAACGTCATTGGCCAGCTGAAGCAGGGCGTTGGCACTGAATTCAATCTGGTGAACATATTCAGTCTGTTCATTATCAAGATTAGTATCCTGTAAAAGTTCAGTTGTACTGATTATTGTCTGGATAGGTGTTCTTACTTCGTGAAGTGTACTGGCAAGAAATCGGCTTCCCTTATCAATTGTGAAATTGTCCATTTACTACCTCAAGAGCTTTTTTGATTATTACGTTAGGCTTCTGAGGCTTTACAAGATAGCTTTTTGCCCCTAAAGAAAGTGCCTGAATGACAGCTTCTTTTTGTGTAGCCTGGGAGTAAACAAGAATAGGAGTTTCAAAATTCTGTCTCTGTAATCCCTGGAGAATACTGAATCCATCAATATCCGGAATAAAAATATCAAGTATTACCAGGTCAAACTGCTGTTTGTTGTTAATTGCTTCTATAAAGTCAGCACCTGATGCAAAGAGGAAGGTTTCTGCGCTGATTGTATTAAGTGTGCTCTGTAAAATCTTTCTTACAACAACATCGTCATCAACAACGGCAACTTTCATTACAGTGCCCTCTTCTTCCATTTCTGCAGGATCTTCTTCTGCATTGCGCATTTCTATTGCACCATTGGAAGCATCATCTGTAGTCTCAAGAATGCGGTTGTTAATAATTTCGTTTATATTCTTTGAGCTGCTTCTCTGTTCAACAAGACTGCCCATAATACTGCCTAAATTATCAGTTACTTCGTAGCCAAAATATTCAGGATGACCGTCTATAATATCCTTTACAAAGTCACTTAAGGAAAGAATCTTTATGTTGTTCTTTTCTATCATGCTGTCGGCAGATATGTTGGTAAAAAGAAGCTCCAGGTTTGAAATGTCCATAAAGGTAAGCTCAAGATTTGTAAGCATAAGGACAAGCTTTGGTGTATTAAGCTGATTCTTTTCTATAATATCCATGAGCCTGTATTTAAGGAGAATGATTTTTTCCCTGTTAAGTCCCCTGGCAATTTCTACAAAGATAATGTTCTGGTTAAGGTGAACATCAAGAACGCAGGGAGTTGTATCCATAGAAAATGAAGCCCCAAGAATATGGCTTACTGACTGGAAAAATACATCAAATTTAATAGGCTTTGTAAAATATTTGACTACCCCAAACTGTACCAGATTGGCAACCGCTGAACGTTCAATAACAGGGCCCGTAATAATAATAGGAATCTTTCTTGCGTTAGGGTCAGAAGCCTTTTTTTCAAGCAGCTCCTGAATTTCTGTATCGATAACGTCATTTGTTTCTATAATAATGAGGTCTGGTATTATTGTAATAAGTCTTGTGTATGCATCTCTTTTACTTTCTGCAGATTCCAGCGCAACCTGTTCGGATTTAAATTTATCTGTAAGGAACTGTGTAAACAGAGGTGATCCGTCTATTAAAAGTACTTTTCGCATATATAATAATTCTACTTATTAAAGGGGTGATTTTCAATCAATTATGAGCCTGCTGTTAAAAAAAATACCCGTTTTTACAGTAGAAGACCCCTTTTTTTTAGAGTAAAATAATGATGGAGGAAATGAATGAAAGCACTTGTTTTTTTAGCAGATGGATTTGAAGAAATAGAAGCCCTTACCCCTGTTGATTATTTAAGAAGGGCCGGAGTAGAGGTAACAGTTTGTGCAACAGCTACTTCGTCAAGAACAGTAAATGGAGCTCACGGTATTCAGGTTCTGGCAGATATGACCCTTGATTCCTGGGTAGATGCTGGAGAAGAACTCCCTGACGCAGTTATTGTTCCGGGAGGAATGCCTGGTGCTAAAAATATTTCTGAATGTCAGACAGCCTTATCTATAATAGAAAAAAGTCACGATGCCGGTAAGCTTGTATGTGCAATATGCGCTTCTCCAGCAGTGGTACTTTCTAAAACCAGCCTTCTTAAAGGAAAAAAATGGACCTGTTATCCTGACATGGAAAGCATTGCAGGAGAAGAAGCCTGTGCTCTTTTTAGGGACGATGCTCCTTTTGTTCACGATAAGAACCTTATTACAGGAAGAGGACCAGGGGCTGCAGAAGAGTTTGCCATGGAAATCGTAAAAAGCCTTTGTGGTGAAGAAGTAAAGGCAAAGATTAAAAAGGCTTCTGTACAGCGTTAATCTGTATAGCGGTAATCTGTATAGCGGTAATCTGTATAGCGGTAATCTGTACAGCGGTAATCTGTACAGCGGTAAAAAGTGAATTTTTCTTTGAAAAGCTTTGAAATGGATTGAAAACGATTGAATCGGATGCAATATTCCGCGTTATTTATTGAGAAAGATTCTATTTAAGATAAAATAAACCAAAATGTATATTTACAGTTTCCTGAAAATGGACTAGAAAATACCCCGCTTAAGTTAGTTTATACTAACATATGTTAACAAGGGGTAATTTCATGAAAGTTTTAAGGCCGCTGATTTGTGCTTTTGTATTTGTATCTTTGCCAGCCTTTAATTCCTTTGGAGAGGAAGAGGAAAGCGTAATAGTTGTAAGCGCCGGAAAGATTCAGCAGGAAGAAGATAATAACGTAGAACAGGTCGATGTTATTTCTTCAGAAAAGATTGCTGAGTCCGGGGCTAAGACTGTTTCTGATGCCCTAAGGTCTGTGCCTGGAATTACAGTAAATGCAGTAAGTGCAGCTAATCCAACTGAATCAATTTCAATGCAGGGCTTAAGCTCTGAATATGTAAAAATTATGATAGACGGAGTTTCTGTCTCCGGTGATGTAGATGGAAACGTTCCTGTCTTTCAGCTTCCTGTAGAAAATATAGAAAGAATAGAAGTAATCTCCGGTTCAAGTTCTGTTCTTTATGGAAGTGATGCAATGGGTGGTGCCATTAACATCATTACCAAAAAGAATGAAGCTGATTTTGACCAGCTTAAATTTAATCTTGCCCTTACTCAGGAAGGGGGGATTTCTCCTTCAACTTTAAACTGGCGTGATTATAGTGCAGCAACAGCTTCTTTATCATCCGGAAGATTTTCTTCTTCCCTTACAGCTTCAATTGATTACACTCCCGGTAAAGAAAAATATACAAACGATGCTCTTGCGGGAAAAATAAAATATTACGAAAGTACAAAAAAACAGCTGGATTTTTTAAGGGCCTCTGCAGACTGGACTGATGACTGGGGAAAAATCGGTGCCTATGGTCTTTATACAGATTCTTCCCAGATTTGTAATTATACCAAGACAGGTTATGACAAGGGTTCCACTATGGAATATACAAGCTCCCGTATGGAAGGGGGCATAACCGGTAAGTATATTTATGACAATAATCTTTCATTCAATTATTTTTCTGCTGTAAAGTACTATTACCTTGATACGGTTTATTCAGTTGCAGCAGGAAGTAATTCAAGTACAAAAGGAACAGAAACAGACTTTATTGAATGGGAAAGTGATGTAAGGGCTACCTTGCTTGCCGGAGATTATAATGAAATTCTTTTTGGGCTGAATGCAGATGTAGAAACAATTGACGGGGATTCTTTTGATGAAAGAAAAAAGGCTCTTGCTTTTGCAGCTTTTGCTCAGGACACCCTTTCTTTAGCAGATGGAAAAGTTAAGATTCTTCCTGGTGCCCGTCTGGATTATGCGCCATCTGTTCAGGGCAGCGGAACTATTGTTCAGGCAACTCCAAAACTCAGCCTTCGTTATGATCCTTGTGAAAGTCTTGTCCTTAAATGTTCTTACGGAATGGGTTACAAACTTCCAAGCCTTAAGCAGAAGTACTGGGTCTTCCGTCATAACTATGCTCCAGGGGCCGGTAACTTTATTCTTTACGGTAATGATGATCTTGATCCGGAAAAATCCCATGGTTTTAATGCAAGTATAGATAAAAACTTTGACAATATTTTTAAGCTGGGCATCAGCGGATATTTTAATTACCTCATCGACATGATTGACAGTGTGGTTATTGATGCCACTTCTTCTCCTCAGATTCGTGAATATCAGAATGTAGACAAGGCAATAACTTACGGGGCAGAACTTTCCTTTAGTTCAACTCTTGATCGTTTTGAATGCAGGGCAGGCTATGTTTTTGCTAAGGCAAAGGCTTACGACTCTTCTTCTGACAAATGGAATGATATGGGCCTTCGTTCTGAACACAGGGTAACAGCATCTGTAAGTTACCTTTTCCCTGTTGTAGAAACAAAAGTTGCCCTTAATGGTGAATGGAACAGCCGCCAGCTTATTTCTACTGGTGGTGATGACTATACTCCTGACTATCTTATGGCAGGTGTCTGTCTGTCAAAAAAATTCCTTGAAGAAAAACTTGAACTCTATTTAAGGGGAGATAACCTTCTTAACAATCTGAATTTTAAGGATGGTTCCAACGGAGATAACCAGAAAGATTACTACGGTCTTTATGACGGTTTTACATTAACTCTTGGTGGAAAATTTAAATGGTAATTAATGTGAATGAATCCTGAAACTTAAGTTTTGTATGCACTTTGTTTTAGGATTTATTCACAAAAAAATAAAGGGAGTCCTATGAAAAAAAATATTTTTATTAAAATGCTGACAGCTTTGTCAGTAATGTGTTTGATGGCTTCATGTTCTGAAGATGATGCAGGTGAACTTACAGATTATGATATTTCAGAAATCTATGGTTACACCTATTACGGAACAATTAATGCAAGTTCCGGCAATACTCTTACACCTGCACTTATTCTTTACAACGACAACCGCTGTGACTGGAATATGAGTGTTCATGGAATGAACAATAATCAGTTCTACTATTTTGCAGTAAAGAACAGCACTGCAAATTATACCATGTACTGGTTCAGTGCAGAAAACGCCGCAGCCTGTGCTCAGCAGGATACTTCTCAGGCATCTATGACAGTTCAGCTTGGTATTAACAGTCTCAGCGAAGTTGTAATTCTTCTTACAAGTGATGACCTTACAAATGTTTCCGGAATGACAAATACCCGTGTTCCAATGACAAAGCAGAATGATATTGAACAGAACACAGAACCTACAGAAATTGAATATGATGAAGAAGTAGAAGACGTAACTATTACAATTCCGGATACTGCAGTTTCTGCCCGGTGGACAGGAAGTTCTTCTTATACAGGTACATTCGTTTACATGGTAGAAGATGGTAACGGCGGATACCTTGCAAAAGGAGAAGGAAGCAGCGGTACTGATTCTGAAGGCAATGAGATTACTCCTCTTGTAGAAATTGAAGATACAAATTCTACAACCGAAGGAACAGCTGCCATTACACTTCCACGTTTTGCTTACACAGAAGAAATGACAATTGAAGCATTTGAAATGACAGGTGTACAAGTGTCAGAAGATTCCGGCATTCTTTATCTTTATCTTCCATCAACAAGTGTAGAAGGTCAGAAGGCCGACGGAACTACCATTACCATGAATGAACTTACTGTAAGCGGAAAACTTGAAAACGGCATTCTTACTTTAAGGTCTTCATTTAAGCCTGGAAAAATGCCTTTTGCCATTGTCCAGGTATTTACAAGTCAGTCTGAATAAAAAAGTTTTTAGAAAATATATTATGGGAAAGGATTAAAAAAATGAAAAGGTTTTCAAAACTTTTAATGGCAGCATCGCTTATGTCACTGGCATTTTTTACAGCAGGCTGTGACAGCGAAGATTCTTCTGAGTCATCTTCAGGAGGCGTAATTGCAAAGGATGGAGATTTTGTACTTCTTTCTTCCGGTTCATTTAATATGGGCTCTACAAAGGGATCAGCACGTGGCCCTGTTCATCAGGTAACCCTTACAAGAAACTTTTATGTTTGTGATCATGAAGTTACTCAGAAAGAGTTTAAGGAAATTATGGGTTCCCTTACTTCAAAACTTGAAGAGCTGGGAGAAGAATCTGAAGGTGGATATGGTGATGACTATGCCATGAATTGTGTTCACTGGTATCACGAAGTTGAATACTGCAACAGAAGAAGTATCAGCGAAAGTTTTACTCCATGTTACTCAGTAAGCTTTACTGATGATTCAGAAAATGAAGTTACATCAACAGATCCGGATGAATGGCCTTCTTATTCAGAATGGGGAACTGTTAAGTGCAACTGGGATGCAGACGGCTATCGTCTTCCTACTTCTGCTGAATGGGAATATGCAGCCCGCGCTGGTGACGATACTACAGATGTACTTTCTTACAGCGGGACAAGTGACCTTGATGAACTTAGTGAATATGCATGGTGGGGAGAAAATGCCTGCAGTGCAGAAGGTGCTTATGATGCCTCCGGTAAGGAAGTTAAAACCAGAAAAGCTAATGCCTGGGGTCTTTATGATATGAGCGGTAATGTTCGTGAACGCTGCTGGGATTTAATGACAGGCTGGGGCTATGACAGCGAAGAAGCTGTAACTGATCCTGTTAATGGTGATGAAGAAGGTGAAGGCTATTCTGTAGATATAAGGACAAACAGTGATTACTGTTCAACCCTTATGAGAGGTGGTGCTTATAACGATTACAGTGGTTCACAGGCAGCTACCGCAGATTATTTTTATCAGCCTTTTGCTTCATGGCTTGAATGGGATGGCTTCAGGGTAGTACGCACTTATGTTGCTGAATAAAAAATAAAAAAGGAAAAAGAAAATATATAGAGGAATAAAAAATGAAAAAAGCAAATATTTTTATAAAGACAGTGGCACTTGCACTTTTAACAGCCGCAGTAATTTCCTGCGCAGATGATGATGATGAAACAAATGCAGTAGTAATTCCTGCAGACTATGTAAAAGTAACGGCAGGAACATTCAGCATGGGATGTTCAGCAGAAGAAACAACAAGTACAGGTTCTTCCATTGCTACAAATGATAAGTCCGTTCATTCAGTAACCCTTACAAAGGATTATTACATTTGTGACCATGAAGTAACTCAGGGAGACTGGTATGAAGTAATGGGTGCATATACAGATACCTTCCTTGAAAAAGTTGATGAAGCAGACAGGGATGAAAATGACCCTATGGTTTTTGTAAATATGTATCAGGCTGTTGCTTACTGTAATACAAGAAGTATTAATGAAGGACTTACACCATGTTATTCAATTGATGCAAGTACATCACAGAATCCTTCTGACTGGGGAACTGTTCCAACTACTTCTTCAGAAACTCAGTGGACTCTTTCCTGCGACTGGACTGCAAACGGATACCGTCTTCCAACAGAAGCTGAATGGGAATATGCAGCCCGTGGTGGAGATAATACAAGTGATGCCTATGTGTGGAGCGGTACAAGTTCTTCTGAATCAGCAGGAGATTACATGTGGTACGGCTCTAATGCAGAAGGTGCTTACCATAATGTAAAGACAAAGTTACCTAACTCTTATGGTCTTTATGACATGAGCGGTAATGTTCGTGAAATGTGCTGGGATGTTTATGAATCTTCATATGAAGAAGATGCTGTTACAGACCCAACCGGTATTACTTCAGATGACTTTTCTGTTTCTAAATGGCATGCAGTTCGTGACGGAGGTAATGTTACTTCTGACTCTGCAAAAACTGGAATCAACCTTCAGTTCTTTGCCGTTAGTTCCAGAACAAAAAACATGATTTATTCTTCCACAACTTATCTGGGCTTCCGTCCTGTAAGACTTGCTGAGTAGTCATGAAAAAAAATAGTGTTTTATTCTTATCAGTGGCATGCCTTGTGTCACTGATGCTGTCAGCCTGTTCTGATTCTGATAAGGACAGTCATTCAGCTGATATTGATATGGATGTAAGGGTTTACACAGGTGCTGCTCCGGAAGGATATGTCCGTATTCCTGCCGGAAGTTACAGCATGGGATGTGATGCAGGATATGGAAATGAATCCCCTGTACATGAAGTTACTTTAAGCAGTGACCTTTACATGAGGGAATGTGAACTTACTCAGGCTGAATATGTTCAGGTTATGGGAAGTCTTCCTGATGCAGTTACACTGGAAGCAGACTCTTATCCTGTTTATGGAATCAGCTGGTATGACGCAATTGTTTTTTGCAACAAGTTAAGCCAGCGGGAAAATCTTAAGCCCTGTTATTCCATAGATGATGTAAGTGATACAGACAGCTGGCCTTCTGACACAAGTGACTGGTCTATTGAATGTAACTGGTCTGCTTCCGGCTTTCGTCTTCCTACAGAAGCTGAATGGGAATACGCAGCAAGAGCCGGGAGACAAGAGACAACTTCAATTACCTGGAGCGGAACTTCTACAGAAAGCTGCCTTGCTGATTACGCCTGGTACTATGATAACTGCACTGAAAATTATTCTGAGGATAATTACACAGCTCATGAAGTTATGACAAAGGAATGTAATGCCTGGGGACTTTATGATATGAGCGGAAACCTGCAGGAGTTTTGCTGGGACTACTATAACTCAAGTCAGTATACCAGTGACCGTAAAGGGGTAACAGATCCTTCCGGTCCATCCTCTGGAAGTTACAGAGTGGTACGTGGAGGCTCTTATGCAAACTATCTTAATGTTTTTTGTACGGTTAGCTGCAGATGGTATCAGAAGAGTGATGAACTTAATTCAATAACAGGTATCA
>NZ_JAILGZ010000095.1 GCF_024696245.1 Treponema sp. | reverse complement strand
GATTTAAAAATTACAGATGTAAATATTGCAGAAGGTTCTACTCTTTTAGGAGGAAAACTTTCTTTTACTGAAGATGAGGTTTCATTTGTAATGGATGATACTGTAGTAACAGAGTCAACATTATGTGAATATCAGATTACTGTAAATTTATTTGATAATATAAAAACTAGAAACATTTATTTTGAACCTACTGTGACAGAGTAACTATTTAAATTTCTTTTTAATACCTGGTATAAAAGCCAGGTATTTTTTTTGTTTAAATAATTACTTGATTAACTATTGACTATTAATATCAGGCAATATTTCAGATGATGACTTTTGCTAAGGGGTAAATCATTTTAATTATACTGTGTGTACCCGATGCTGATGCCTACGGAAAAAGCCTGCTCTTCTTTTTCTAATGTTTCTTCTATGGTGTTTTCTGTTTTACTGCTACTGACGTACATAAATGGATAATAGTTAAAGTTAAGGCCAAGGGTTAATCCTGATTCCAAAATATATTTGATTTTACTTCCTACACCAATATTAACAAATCCCACCGCTGAATCTCCGGTGTCTTCGCTTTTAAAAGTGCCACCCAGCATAAAACCTGCAGTCACTCCTGCAGAAATTATCAGGTCGCTTTGATTCTGAGGGAATAAAGTAAAGGAAGGGCCAATCATTGCATCAAGTCCCAGCATTAAACTGTCTTCTTCTTCATAAACAAAACAGGCACCACCATCTAAATGAAACCCAAGCTGTCTGTCTTCTTTAAAAGTATTGTATTCCAGAAAAATACTTGGAACCGGAAAGATTAAACTTGTTTCATCAATAACTTCCTGGTCCCCGTTAAACAAGAGGTTAATATTTGCTCCAACGGTTAAATAATCCTGTGCGGATACAAATGCCATAAAACAATTTGAAGTTAATAAAAAAAATAAAACTAAAAATCTTTTCATTCCTTTCCTCCAGACTATAGTTTGATATTTCATCGTACAGTCCTTTTTTACATTAAGCTTAAATAAGCTCCAAAGACCCAGCCCTGTTTTTGTGAGTCTGAGACAGATTGTACTAAATACCAGTAATCAGATAAACCATCGGCCTCGTACTTTTTAGACGTACGCTTTGTGGCATACACTAATGTTTCGTTCTTGAAATTTCCAAGTTTTTCACCATCTACAGGAATTTTTCTGTAACGTAAAGGGAGTCCGTCATCTGTAAGTACGACCATTTCTACAGGCTTGGAACAAGTCCAATATTCAGTGCCTCTATTGTTGTAATATTGATTTCCCTTGTCATCGTACTCATAGTTTATTTCATCGCCTAAAGCATTTTTATAATAAACCCGCCTGTCGTTTTTATCATAGCGACACCACACAGAAAATCCCTTATTGTCTCTGGAATGAATCAGGTTTCCCCTTTCATCATATTCATTCCATGTTTCAATACCGTTGCTGTATTTAACATGGATTTCCTGTCCTTTGCCATCGTAGAAATACCATTCTTCATAGCCGATTTTATCTTTGTTATGTATTACCGCAACTGTTCCGTTCAAGTGGTAGCTGTACCAGGTTTCTATTCCGTCGTTGTCTTTGGAATAAATCAAATCACCGTTGTCATTATGTTTTTTTATTTCTTCTGCATAGACTGAATGAGTGAATAGTCTTCCGGCACACAGGACCGCCAGAATCATAAATAATTTTTTCACTGTATTTACTCCAAAAACTTTTTGTAATTTAATCATCCGGGTTTTCAGAATAATATCTCTCCAAATCCGGACGGCAGGCTGTAAATATTTCTTTCATAGCCGGGTCAAACTGAGTGCCCATTCCTTCAAGCATGATTTTATTTGCCATCTCAAAAGACATGGCTTCCTTATAGCATCTCTTGCTTACCAGGGCATCGTATACATCTGCAATGGCCATGATTCTTGCTTCTATAGGAATACCTTCTCCTATTTTACCACCAGATTCACCTTCCGGATACCCCTTTCCGTCCCAGCGTTCATGATGATAACGGGCAATATTATAAGCAATGTCTACAAAGGACTGTTCTTCTACATCACGAAGAATAAGGTTTACGATTTCTCCACTGTGTTCAGAGTGCGTTTTCATTATGTCATATTCTTCAGGAGTTAATTTTCCAGGTTTACAAAGAATGCTTGTGTCGATAAAAATCTTTCCCAGATCATGCATAGGTGCGGCACGAATAATTTCTTCGCCAATTTTTTCTGTAATCTTTTTATATTTTGGAATTGGATTACCAGAAGCATTACGGCGGATGATTTCTTTTACAATAATTTCTACTACATCACTGGATCTTTTTACATGACCACCAGTGTTACCATCCCGGGAACCAATCATATCACCAAGGCTTGAAACTACCTTACGCTGAATCTCCTGAATGTGAAGGGTCTGTTCTGCAACTTCATTACTTAAGTCAGTGGTAAAGCGTTCCATCATGAGTTTATTTTCTTCACGTTCACGAACTTCTTCATCAACATCCTGAAGGCCGCAGATAATTTCTACGGGTTCTTTTTTTGCGTTTCTTTTACAAACAATCAGATTTGTCCTGATCCAGCAGCTGCCGGAATTATTTATAAGGTCTACTGCTTTAAAATCCGCACTGCAGATATCCGTATCCTTAAGACGTTCCTTCCATGTATCCACATTATAAAAATCCCTTACTTCATCCATGTTCTCATGTTTGTAAAGAATATCCGGGATTTTTTCAAAGGCAGTTCGTGCAGAAGTAAAGTCTGCAAATATTTTGTGAACTGAATCAATGGAACGGATTTCCTGGAATGCATCATTATCAAGATTAGCTTTATAAAGATTATAATAAATCTTGGAGATTGCACGGATTACAGATGCATTTTCTTTTTTAAGTGTAGAGAATGTAAATACAAAAATAATCCTGACAATAAAAAGCATTATCCAGACTGCAAAACATAAGATAAGGATTTTAGGTGCAGTTCCCTGAAAAAATCCCTTGTGAAGCTGATACTTTATTGAAGCATCAAAGAATACTTCCCTGCCTTTAAACTGATAAAAAATAAATCCAAGTATTACCCGACCTGCTTCTCCATTAAAGGCCTGTACAGGCATTTCACCAGAAGCAAGAGAAGGATGATAAATAATATAATCACCGGCCGTTAAAGGAATAAATAAATCCTGTGTAACAAAATAATGTTTTATTTTTATTTCGTCTTTTTTGTAGTCCCTTAAATCAAGAGTCTGGACCTTTTCTTCTCCAGTATCCCGGTCCATCTGATGAATCTCAACAGTTCCACACCAGGAATTATTTATAAAACAGTCGCGTCTGATATTAACCCTTAAGCTCCAGTCAGAAATAACTGAATCACTGTAGTTTTTTACAGCACAGTCGTAAGTCATTCCGGTAAAAGTACAAATCTCTCCTTTATACTCTACATCTCTTTTTTCCCAGGAATCAGCAACACCTGCCCTTGGAAAAAGTTCAACTGTACATTCACCAAGACGACCTTCATAAGAGGTTCGTACCTGTTTATTAAACTGATTTGTTCTATAAATGTGAATTCCAGAATTCACTAAAATCAAAATTAGAAAAATACCGAGAATTGTAAAAATTATTATGTTTCTTCTCCGTTCCTTTTCCATTCAGATACCCTTTAAGATTTGTATAAAAAATTTACTCCGATTCAGTTAATATAAAACTGGCAGTTACTGATGCATTTGTAGAAGTTGTCAGCTCAGAAGTAAATTCTGACCAGCCACTATCATCATAAGAAGTTCCACCATATGTCATTGATGATGCATTTGAATTTTCCAGCAGATAAAGATTAGCTGTACAAGTATCAACCTGAACACAGGCTTGTGACTCTGAACCCAACGTAAGGTTTCCTTCAGAAGAACTGTAGAAATAAAGATTTACAATTGCTGAAGAATCGACACCTGTAATTTTAAAGGCTCCGCTGCTGTTTGCATTAAATATATTAGTACCAGTAATATCTATCACAACATTCATAATAGAACCGGTAATACTGTTATTAAATACCATTGCTGCTTCAGTTGAAGATGTCAAATCAAATGTAACATCCTTAAGGCTGATAAAATAAAGCTGATTACAAATACTTGAGTCATCATACACAAGAGTAAAGGTGTTTTGAGAACTTACATCTTCAAGCTTATATGCCATATAGGATTCACTTACACTTGCATCAGAATCAAGAGAAGAATAAGTTTCTGTATTCATCTTGGAAACTATTGTTTCTATTTCCTGACTTGTCATTCCTTCGATGGAAGTATAATAACCTTCACTGTTAATAAGATAATAATTGTCATAACACCTGAAGTTATAAAAAACATCTTCAGCTGTTTTATCAAGACCATCTGTAAATTCAAAAATAGCAGTTGTTGATGTATAAGCTGCCGGGTAAATAACTGCAACAAGATTGTCTTCCGAAGGCTGCCCTTCTATAGTTATTGTCGCATCCTCAGGAAGATAAACATTATTGCTTTCATCTACACTACCATCCAGAACATGGAAGGCACCATAAGAATCATTATAATATTTTATATAAACACCAGTGCCATAAGTTTTTGTACAGGTATTCTCTGCAATTGAACCGCC
>NZ_JAILGZ010000055.1 GCF_024696245.1 Treponema sp. | reverse complement strand
TAGCGAGGGCAGGACTCGGACCTGCGGCCTCCGGGTTATGAGCCCGACGAGCTGCCAACTGCTCTACCTCGCGTCGTAATGTTCAAATATTGTAGGGGAATATATTGGAATTGTCAAGCAAAAGTTTTAATTATTTTTTGTTTTTTGTGATTTTTTTTACAATAATCAAGTTTTTTCTATATAAATGGCTACTTTTCCCTTGTTTAGTATGACACTTTTTGATAAAATGTCATTATGAATACTTTTGTGGCATTATGCGCAGTTGGCGCCGAGAAGATTTTAGGCAATGAACTCAAGCATCTGGGATTTCACCTTGTACAGGGCAATACCCCGGGTCGTGTAACTTTTACAGGAAACGATGACGCTCTTTACCTTTCAAACTATTCCCTCAGGACAAGCGACCGCGTTTACCTGCAGATGGCTAAATATGAAGCTGCCGATTTTGATTCACTTTTTGACGGCTGCTACAGAATTAACTGGCAGGACTACTTTAAGAAAGACGTGCATGTAATCGTTGATAAAGTACGTATCTACAAAAGCAAGCTTAACAGTGAACACAGCATTCAGGGTATGATTCAAAAGGCCATTTACAAAAAACTTGGTTCAATCTGGCACATGACAACTCTTCCGGAAAGCGGTTCAGAGTGTGATGTTCGTGTTTATCTTGAAAATAATACAGCAACTATTCTTCTTGATACAAGTGGTGAAGCTCTTCATAAAAGAGGTTATCGTACAGACGGTGGTATTGCTCCTTTAAGGGAAACTACTGCTGCCGTTATGATTCAGGAAATGATGTGGAGAAGAAAGACTGCCCTTCACGATCCATTCTGTGGAAGTGGTACAATTGCAATCGAAGCTAATCTTTATGCCCACAACATTGCTCCAGGTCTTGGCAGGCACTTTGCTTACGAAAACCTTGCAATCTATAACCAGCAGAAAGCAGTGGATATTAAAAAAGCTCTTGCTGAACAGATTCGTACAGATGTTGAATGTCGTATTACCGGAAGTGACATAGATCCTGTAGCAGTAGAAAGAGCCAAGCTGAATGCTGAACATTCCTGTGTTGCAGCTGGTCGTGCCCTTCAGATGATAGGTAGTGATGCAAAAATTGAACGTCCGGAATTCATCGTAAGTGACTTTGCAGATCTTGAAGCTCCATACGAAAGCGGACTTCTTCTTTGCAATCCTCCTTATGGTGAACGTATCGGCGATATTCAGGAAGCAGAAATGCTTTATACAAAAATGGCCGGCCTCTTTAACGACTTTGCGGGCTGGAACATGGGAATCATTACAAGTCAGAAAACTTTTGAACAGTGTATCGGTAAACGTGCTGAATCTAAAAAAACATTAAAAGCCGGTAATCTGGATACAATTCTTTATAAATACTGAGGCAGGCAATGGCAGTTTTAGTTGAACACAATAAACGAAAACGCGAGATTCTTGAAAAGTCCCTTGAACTCTTTATCGAAGAAGGATACGAAGACGTTACTTTTCAGAAAATTGCAGACAAATGCGGAATCACCAGAACTACCCTTTATATTTATTTTAAAAACAAGAGGGAAATCTTTGTTTACAGTATTAAGCAGATGACAGAGACTCTCGAAAAATCCCTTATTAAAATCATAAAGGACGACAGCCTTACTTCCATCGATTGTCTCAGAAATATTTTTGAAGAAATACTTTCCCACATAGAAAATAATTCCCAGCTTTTTAAGGTTCTTCTTATTTATTTAATTCAGCTTCAGAAAAGCGGTGTAAATGTAGACGAAAGGGTTACCCGCCGTGTTATCAGGGTTCAGCATCTTATGAGCACAATTATTATTCGTGGTCAGAAAAAAGGTGAAATTAAACAGATGTCTGTAAAAGAAGCAAATGATTTGTTTTACAGCCAGATGGAATGTGCAATATTCCGGCTTGCAGTTCTTGGAAAAAAGCAGCTTACCGGAATCCGCGAAATGATTAATTACATTATCGAAAATATTAAGGCCTGATGTTTTTTACTCTAAGGTTACATCGTAAACATCAGGTTCTTCAGTCTGAGCACTTACAGTAAAGTAAGAAGCAGAGACTGTATCAACATACAAATCAGTATCAGTCAGAGGTTTTGTCCAGGCAATATTCATAAAGGGAGCCTCTGATTCATAAGCACCCTTTGACGGATCAAATTCTTCCTGACCATAAAGACCGGTAATTTTAAGTTCCTTATCCCTGAAGGTTGAAGGAAGAACACTTCCCAGGGCAATCTGAAAACATTCAACTGAATTAACAGTCTGTTCACTTAATTCAAAAAGCTGGGTACGGGTACCGTTATTAAGACCAACCATAAGATCAAAATAAACAGGTGTTCCGCTTGTTGAATCATGGGTTTCTGGAAGTTCATGGGTACCGCTGGTAACAAGAAGGGCCTTTTCTATAGTAAGAACATAGGTTCCGGAATCATAATTAATTTCAAGAGGAGTAGAAGTATCTACAGCTGTAAGCTCCCTTTCACCGCTGCCAGAAGTTCCCTTGCCGGCGTAAGAAATTGTTGTCTGGGAATAAGTGTAGCCGTCTGCCTTACGGTAACGAACGTAATACTGATAATACTTGCTGCTGTCAGTATAGTAATCAATAAAAGTCATGGCATTATTATTATAATAATCAGTAGGAACTATCTGACCTACAACCACTGTTGAATCATCAACCTTGTCAGCATCCTTGGATCCGCTGCTTACTTCATAACGGATTATATTTATGTAATAGCAGTTTGACTGATGTACAGGTGTAATAATAATACTTGCATCATCACTTCCATAAGTAACGGTTGGTGCTGTAATGGAACCGTCATCTGTAGAGAAATCTATAAAACCGCATGAAGAAAACAATGCCGCAGCAAAAGCTGTGGTCAGCAAAATAAATATCTTTTTCATCTTTTAAATTTTCGGAAATTAATTAAATACTATTAACAGTTTTTTTTAAAAGAGATTTCCAGTATATTTTAGGTATGTTAGCAAATGCAGTTATTTATTTAAGTTTTTTTCCGGTGATTTTTTTCTGTGCAGTGCTTTCCCTTTCAATAAAGGAATTCAAGCCAGTATATGGAATCCTTGCCTGTGTTCTTGGACTTGTAGCACTGATTCCAATAGAAATAATTCAGTTTACAATAAACTCAAATGTAAACTTTACCCTGGCAAGCATGCAGCTGCTTTTAAAATGTCTTTTAGTAAATGGTCTTGTTGAAGAAACAGCAAAGATGGCCGTACTCTTTGCCCTGCCTGCAAAAAAATTAAATAAGGCAAGTTTCTTCTGGTGTGCAGCATTATCCGGACTTGCCTTAGGCTGTTATGAACTTTTTATTTACCTTGTGCTGAACCTGCATTTTCAAAATGCTTTGTTAAGGTTTTTAACGGCCGTTATAATTCATACAGCATGTTCTGCCCTTAGCGGACTTTTTGTTTATTCAGTAAAGGCAAAGAAGTTTTCTCCCTTCCCTTTTATTTGTGCAATTCTTTTCCACGGCATTTACGATTATTTTGCTGGATTCCCAAAGAACACAGTATTCTTTTACTTTTCTTTTATCGTAATCATCTTTGCACTAATCGAATGCCGGGCAATTTATTTTGACAAGCCGGAAGAATGATTTCTAATAGCCCGTATTCTTTTTAAAAGAGGCGGGTGACTGTAATAGAAAGCACAGTAAATATCCGGCGGAACAAATTCACTTAAGTTTTCTTTATTCAATTTTATAAGGGCTGTGCACAGGGCTTCTCCCCCATTGCAAACCTCAGCAGAAAATGCATCAGCCTGATATTCATCCTTACGGCTAAAATAATTCTGAATCAGTCCTGTAAAAATTCCAAAGCCGGAAAGTGAAAGTCCCAGTAAAAATATTCCTGCATATTCAAGAGCTGCATAAGGATGCATATTCTCTATTCCTTTAATATCAAAAAGCTCAGGAGAAAAACCAAAGCTTGTATACAAAGGTGAATATTTTGAAAGAAGGCTGGCTGCAAATGTTACGACAAAAATAAGAGGAATAGAAACAAGCAGCTTCTTAATAATATGGTGCTTTTTGTAATGACCAAGTTCATGTCCGAGTACTGCTTCTATTTCATCAACAGAAAGCTGTTCAATAAGTGTGTCATATAAAACGATGCGCTTTGATTTTCCAATTCCGGTAAAATAGGCATTTGAATGTTTGCTGCGTTTAGATGCATCCATCTTAAAAATACCACTGGACTTAAAACCTGTTTTTACCAGAAGGGCCTCAAGACGTTCTTTAAGTTCTCCGTCTTCAAGGGGTGTAAACTTATTAAAAATTGGAGCAAGGAAAACAGGATAAATAAAACTGAGCAAAAGACTGAATCCAATAAGAACGGCACTTACAAAAACCCACCAGTAGTTGTTAAGGTGAATAAGAATAAAGGCAACTGCTCCCATCAAAAGGGCATTCATAATAAGACCAAGAATAATGGACTTGATTCCATCAAGGATAAAAAGCCCCACTGTCATTTTGCTAAAGCCGTACTTCTTTTCCAGACAGAACTCGCTGTAAATATCAAAAGGTATAGAAAGAATATCTGCAGGAAGAGAAACAAGAATCTCAAAAAGAATAATTGTTATGTAAGCGTTCTGGGAGTTATTCCAAAGCAGGGCAAATACGTCCTGATAAAAATAAACATAAACCAGAAGGAGCTTTAAGAAAAAGAAGAGAAAGCTTTTAGGAATAAAGAAAAAATATTTTTCATTTTCATAGTTACAGGTCTTTTCTAAAACTGCTTCATCTACATGGCCTGCAAGTTCAGCAGGAATTTCCTTACCATGAAGCTTTCTCTGTTTGTAATCCACATATTCAAGAAATTGAACGGTTACAAATTTTAAGACAGCACCTGCAATAAAAATGTACAAAAATAATTTTTCCATATTAAAAATCTTCTCTCCTTTTTTTAATAAATCCTTTGCTTATAGCTTCAGCAAGCTTGTTCCTTATGCCTGAAAAACAATTTTTCCATCAAGGAAAGTTGCCATTATAGAACCGGAAAGTTTTTTATTTTCAAGAGGAGTAAATTTACCCTTGCTTATAAACTCATCTCCGTGAACTGTCCATTCTTCATCAAGGTTAACAAGAACAAGGTCAGCAATATATTCTTCTTCAAGAAGTCCCCTGTTTTTTAATCCAAGAATTTCTGCAGGACGGGCACTCATTAATTCAGACAGCTGCTTTAACTTCATGCCACCTTTCTTTACAAGATTTGTATAGCTTACGGCAAAAGAAGTTTCCAGTCCGGAGAAACCAGGGCTGCCGCCTTTTTTGTCTTCTTCTGAATGAGGTGCATGGTCTGTTGCAATTACATCTGCAGTTCCGTCTTTAAGGGCCTGAACACAGGCAAGGCGGTCTTCTTCACTTCTAAGGGGAGGATTTACTACGTTAAAGATTTCCGGAATCTTTTCTCCGCTTAAGCCAAGATGGTGTGGAGTTACTTCGCAGGTAATGTTAAGGCCTTCTGCTTTTGCACGACGAACTGCATCAAGACAGGTTTTTGTACTTACATGACAAAGATGAAGGTGACAGCCGGCTTCTTTTGCAAGTTCAATATTTCTAAGGGTAGCTGTATCTTCTGCAAGTTTTAAAAGAACATTTGCTTCCTTTAAATTTGCAGCAGCCTCTTTCTTTTGTGCAGGACTGGCTTTACCTGATTTCAAAAGTTCAAGGGCATTCTGTCTGTAAGGTTTTGCAGCAAGAGCAAGGGAAGGATCTTCACAATGACAGCTGACAATTATTTTTTTTGCAGCAGCCTTTTTCATTGCTTCAAGCATAACAGCAGAAGAAGCAACTTCCTTTCCGTCTTCAGTAATAAGGGGAACAACTTTTGCATTCAATTCATCAAGATGGGAAATTGTTTTACCATCAAAATCTTTTGTAATGCTTACACTCTGAATTACATTGCAGTAGCCGGCAAGCTTAGCCTTGCTGTTATTAATCTGTGCCATTTCCTGAGAAGAAACTACAGGTTTTGTATTAGGCATAAGAACGCAGAGAGTGTATCCCCCTGCAGCAGCTGCCATGGTACCTGATTCAATGTCTTCTTTATAAGTAAGTCCAGGATCCCTAAAGTGAGCATGCATGTCTATAAAGCCAGGCATAAGGGCTGCACCTTTTGCATCAAACTTGCTTACGTTCTGGTCCTTAAGCATTTCCTTTACAGTTTCTTTTGAAGGAAAACCTGCAATCTTGTTTTTGCTGATAAGCACAGCACCATTTTTTACGTCGATGTTTTTATCAACAAGGCGGGCATTGTAAATCAAAGTTAAGTCTTTCATTTCTTCTCCTGTCTTTTTTGAAGAATAGCTAAGAAAAATCAGTCTTCTAAAACTGAACCAAGTATTCCTGCCTTATAAACAGAATCACAGTAAACACAGCGGTACTGCTTTTTTTCTTTGCTTACAAGGTGAAACTCCTGAGGCATATAGTGTTCTGTCATTGTAATGCAGCGTGGATTTTTACATTCCATAACACCTTCAACTTTTGCAGGAAGTTCCATCTTAATCTTACGAACGATTTTTCCTTCCTGAATTACGTTTACGGTAATATTTTCGTCGATGTAACCAAGAACGCTGTAATCAATGTTAATGATGTTATCGATTTTAATAATGTCTTTTTTTCCTGTTTTCTGAGACTGAGCATTTACAACAAGAGCTGTAGTAAATGGTGCTTTATCAAGACCAAGCCATTTGAAAACTTTCCATCCAAGTCCTGCCTGAATATGATCAATTACAAGGCCGTTTTTTATTTCATCAATATTAAGCATTGTTTTTCTCCTGCTATTTTTTTATCAGAGACAACCAGTGATTTTTGCAATCAAAGCCATGCGGGCATACATTCCGTACTTAACCTGCTTAAAGTATGCTGCACGTGGATCATCATCTACTTCCGGCTGAATTTCATTAACACGTGGAAGTGGATGAAGGACAATCATGTCTTTGCGGGCAAGCTTCATCTTTGCCTTATCAAGAATGTAACTGTCCTTAAGGCGGATGTAATCCTGTTCGTTAAAGAATCTTTCTTTCTGAACACGGGTCATGTAAAGAATATCCAGGTCACCGATAACGTCTTCCAGTTTTTCTGCAGTTGTAAATTCAATTCCGGCAGGTTTAAGAATGTCTTCCGTAATATATTCAGGTACTTTAAGTTCTTCAGGACTGATAAAAACAAACTTGTTGTTCTTGTAGCGGCTCATTGCTTTTGCAAGGGAATGAACTGTGCGGCCAAACTTAAGGTCTCCGCAGAAACCTATTGTATGATTTTCAAATCCACCCTGAAGTCCCCGGATTGTAAGAAGGTCAGTAAGGGTCTGGGTTGGATGATAATGTCCACCGTCTCCTGCATTAATAACAGGTACAGGTGAATACTTGGAAGCAAGAAGAGCGGCTCCTTCTTTAGGTGAACGCATTGCAATTACATCAACGTAGGAACTTACTACCCTGATTGTATCTGCAAGAGTTTCTCCCTTTGTAGAAGAGGTGTAGCTTGCATCTGCAAAACCTTCTACCGTTCCGCCAAGGTGAAGCATGGCTGCCTCAAAAGAAAGCCTTGTTCTTGTACTTGGCTCAAAAAAAAGTGTCGCAAGAATTTTCCCGCGACACACATCTTGAAACGAAACTGGATCTACAATCATCTGTTCTGCAAGGGAACAAATTTCATCAATTTCTCCCACTGTCAGATCACCTGGCTCTATAACATGCCTTCCTGTTAACATTGAATACCTCTGTAAGTAATTTTTACGAGTGTAACACGAAACAGAGGCTTTGCAAATACCTTAAACCGTTGTAGGAAGGACATTCATTACGTCCAGGGTATTGTTCTTGAGGGAAGCATTATATCTCTTTCCCTTATAACAAATTACCAGCTGGTCAATAAAATCATGTCCCGGCTTTGAATAGAGCTTTGCGGCCTTTATCCTGCCATCTTTCCAGGTAATATTTGCATAAACATTGCCCTTTAAGCTGGCACCCTTAAATTCACCGGAAGCAATACATTCAGGAATATCCTCAAGAAGGGAAATCTCAAGCTTATCATCCTTAACCCTGCTGCTGATAATTCTCTGGGTTGTTGTATAAAGGATTTCAAAGTTTCTGTCCAGGAATGATTCAGGCTCAAATTTAAAATCCGAAGCTTCTGCCTTTTCTACTGCAGCTTCGTCATATTCAAGGGCAGACTTTTCAAGACGCTTTTTCATTGCCTTAAACAAAATCTGATCTTCATCAAAAGAAGAAATACTGCAAATCTCTCCTGCCTTAATTACTTTTTCAAACATTTTATAAAGGGCATAATTTTCTTTTGCCCCGGAAACGCCTGCATAAAAAGTTTCACCGTCTTTTTTATATTCACCAAAAGAAGGAATAAGGCTGGCTGTCTTACCGTCATTTTCTACTGTAAGAAGAGCTGCATAAAAACGTGCAATGTCGTTAAGGAAGCCATACTCTTTTTTAAGGAACTTAACGTTCATGGTGCTGTAGTACTGATTCATAACAGCATCAACCATGGTAGTACCGCTGAGAATTGAATATGAAGTCCTTAAATCTGAACCGGCTGGACAAGTATCTCCCCACAAATCTGTTAATGAGTGAAGAACACAACCCTGCTGACCATACATTTCTCTTGCAGTAACCCGGCCATGAAGGTAAAGCTTTTTATAAAGGGTTTTTACAGAAAGACCATTACGCTTAAGACCTGTTGCATAAGTAGAAAATATTTCTGCCGGAATATTTGCCAGTGAATAGCGCACATCTTCTGCATTTTCTGATTCAGTAAGCCAGAGACCGCACTTTAACGGAGGCAGGCTGCCAGGATTCATTGAAGAAGAAGCTAAAAGGTAGCGGCTGAAATTCCAGAAGGTTTCCATAAAGTCCAGGGAAGATTTATTTTCCATAAGTTCCTCAGCACTAAGTTTTGAAGAACCATCTGTAAGGTTAAAGGAAACCCTCTTAAACTGAGCAAGAGACTCCTGAAGATGAAGGGTCTTTATTGAATCATAGTTTCTGTTTGCAGCAAGACAAAGCTTCTTTAAAGCACGATCTGCACTCCACAAGGCAAGGGAATCACACTTTCTGTGAACATCCCCGTTCTTTTTAAAGTAGTGGGACTTTCTGAAGGCTGACTCAACATCAACATAAAGGGTTACTTCATCAGCTTTTTCTATAATAATATTTGAACCTACAGTTTTAACATTGCCGTCTACTGCTACAGCCATAACCATTGCAGCAAAAGGAACTCCGTTTATACTGTGAAAACATACAGTATCATTAGAAAGGGCATACTTTTTGTAAGCATCCTGACATTCAAGATAAACCCTGAGGTAAATACTCTTAGGTGTTGATGCAGAAATATGAACTGCCAGAAGATCATCCTGAAGGGAAGCAAATACTTCTGTTGTATAAGTTATGCTTGAACCATTTGTATTTTTAGAAAGGTCTTCCGTACTTGGAGTTTTTGATTCCCTGGTAAAAACAGTTGTTGCAAGAGCTGTTTCAAAATCCAGCTGTCTTTTATAGAAAGAAACTGATTCATCAAGATTTCTTCTTACACCATCAGGTCCCTTAAGGCCGTAGGTTTCTCCGTCATAATAATCTATATGAAGGGCACCTGCTGACTTATAATGAGCCGGTTTTTGAGGAAGGGCTGTAAAACTTTCGTAAATCAGCTCCTGAGCTTCCGGAATACGATTCAATTCAATAAGATTACGCACATCCTTAAGAGAAGATGCTGCACTGGTATTATTTCTATTTGTATATGGCTTGGACCAGACTGATTCTTCGTTCAGGTCAATAACTTCATGACCAATATTTCCGTGAACTAAAGCACCAAGTCTTCCGTTACCAACAGGAAAAGCTTCTTTAATATTCTGAGCCGGTTTTTTGTACCACAATGAATTCATAAATCACCCTCACTTATATTATTTTTTATTTTAACATATAAATTTATCTTAGGCACCATGTTTAATCCCCTGTGGAATTCTGCGGGAATTTTTTAGCCGTAACTATTTATATAATACTACTTGTAATTCAATTTTAAATTCACTTTAATTCTTAAATTATGATGAATTTAATACACAAGATAATCCGCTTTTTAAAAAGGGAAACCGTTCTTACCTGCGCCTGGATTCTTGCAATAATATCTGCTTTTTTTGTTCACCCGGACAGCCGCTATATTTCTTACATAGATTTTTCTTCCCTCCTTATTCTCTGGAGCCTTATGGTTATAATGCAGTTTTTTTCTTCGGAGGGAATCTTTGTTCTTACAGGTAAAAAGCTCCTGACCCTGACAAAAAAAATATGGCAGCTGGCTCTTGTACTTATTCTTCTCTGCTTTTTTACTTCCATGCTGATTACAAACGATGTTGCCCTGATTACCTTTGTTCCCTTCAGCATCCTTATGCTTACCGCCTGTAACCGCAAGGACCTTCTGATTCCGGTTATAGTACTCCAGACCATTGCAGCAAATACCGGCAGCATGTTTACCCCTGTAGGCAACCCTCAGAACCTTTATCTTTTTTCACTGATGAACTGCAGCCTTAAGGAATTTCTTATGCTGATGCTTCCATACACCGGCTTTTCTTTTATTCTTCTTTTAGGGGGAATCTTACTGCTGAAAAATAAAACAGAACCCTGCGGCAACATGAAGGATGATTCATCTTTTATCAGAATAAATCCCCTTACCAGCGGAATCTACGCCCTGCTTTTTATTACTGCCATACTTACCGTGCTTAAGTTTATTCCTTTTTATGTATTAGCCGGCCTTGTCCTTATTGCCACCCTGATAATAAAGGCCCCGATTCTCTTAAAAGCTGACTATGCCCTGCTTTTTACATTTATTGGTTTCTTTATCTTTACCGGAAACATAGCCCGAATTGAAGTTTTTAAAAAAGCCCTGGAAAATCTTGTAGCCGGAAACGAAGTCCTTACCGGAATAGCCGCCAGCCAGGTTATAAGCAACGTACCAGCCGCCCTTCTTTTATCCGGCTTTGCCTCAAACCTAAAAGCCCTGACCACAGGAGTAAACATAGGAGGCCTTGGCACCCTTATAGCTTCCATGGCCAGCCTTATCTCCTACAAACTCTACACCCAGACCCCGGAATGTAAAAAATCCTCATATATGCTCTATTTTACAACAGCCAACATAATCACCCTCCTCCTCCTAATCTCCCTAAATTTTTTAATAAAATTTACCCCTCTCTATTGACACAAAAAGCTCTTTTTTATATATTATCTTCACATTCAACAATGAATGCTCCCTTAGCTCAGTCGGTAGAGCAACGGACTGTTAATCCGTGTGTCGCTGGTTCAAACCCAGCAGGGGGCGACGAAAACCTCTCTTTCTTTAAGAGAGGTTTTTTTATTTTAAATCAAGTAAGTATTATTTAATAAATATAGTGCTGGGTTTGAAGTTTTCGTCTGCGCCGACCAGGTGGGAGGAAGAAGCAGATGAAAACAGGCCCGTTAGGGCAAACCCATCGAAAACGTATTTAACACCCTCTTAGCAATACAAACGATTTTTTTTATCATTTAATACATATATGCAATGCTGGGT
>NZ_JAILGZ010000044.1 GCF_024696245.1 Treponema sp. | reverse complement strand
TTTATTTTTATATCAGGCTTATCCGTATTTGTTTCTGCAGGAAGAACAATAGCAACCCTGAAGCCGTCAGAAACTTCATTCCCCCTTACATCACAGCAGGGTGCATAATGAAGGGTTGTTTCGTAAACTTCCACAACACTTCCCGCCGGCACACGAAAGGCTTCAACTTTTCTTGAATGAATAAAACCCTTCTTAACATCAGCAAGAGAAGCAACCAAAAGAATCATATCCTGCTCAGGAATATTCAGTTCACTCCCACGGTGATATTCAAGACAGTTAAGCTTTGTGTTAAAGCCGTTACAATAACCAATTTCTACAGGCATTCCACCGTAAGCATTTGCACTGAACTCTCCGGCAATAGCAAGCTTTTCCATTTCTGAATGAGGTTCATAAATTACTTCTGCGGCAGGTTTATCTGTCTTTTTTAATTCTTCAATAAGAGCAGCTGTATCATAACCTTCCAGAACTTTTCCATATTTTGCAAATGCCTTTGAATAAACACTTTTAACTTTCATATTATTCCTCCAAAAATTTCTGCCTTACAAAGAACTTAACATTGCAAAATTTTCTTTAAGGGCTGGATAAAGACTTTTATAAACTTGATAGAATTTTTCGTATTCCCTTGTGTTTGCTTCAACAGGATTTTGTGCAGGATTAGTTTTTATAATGTCACGACAGGCCTGGCCAACTGATTTATAAATACCTGCTGCAACTCCGGCAAGAATAGCAACACCAAGAGCAGGCCCTTCCTTACTTGTAACAGTTTTTACAGGGCAGTTAAATACATCAGAAAGCATCTGCCTCCACAAAGGACTGCTTCCACCACCGCCACAGGCATACATCTCTTCTATAGTAATTCCCATTCCCCTGAGAACTTCCAGCGAATCCCTCTGACTGTAAGTAACCCCTTCCATAACTGCACGAAGAAGATGCTGCTTTGTATGAAGGGCCGACAGTCCAAAGAAAACACCACGACAGTCAGGATCAAGATGAGGAGTACGTTCACCCATAAGATATGGAAGATAAAGAAGACGTTCGCAGCCAATAGGAATTCTCTCCGCCTGAGCATCCATAAGATAGTAAGGATCTTTATTCATTCCACGGGAAGTAAGAATTTCTTCATTACAAAAATTATCCCGGAACCACTTTAAAGAAAGACCGGCAGCCTGAGTAACCCCCATAACATGCCATTCACCTGGAACCGCACAACAAAATGTATGAACCCTTCCTGCAGGATCTATACTTACTTTTGAAGTGTGGGCAAAAACAACACCACTTGTTCCTAAAGTAGTAAAAGCACGACCGTCTTCAACAGTTCCTGTTCCGACAGCAGCTGCAGCATTATCACCTGCACCACCGGCAACAGGAGTTCCCGCTTTTAATCCCGTAAGCTCTGCAGCCTTTGCAGATACCTGACCTGTAACTTCCGGAGACTCATATACTTTTGCAAGAAGAGACTTATCTATGTCCAGCTTTGTAAGAACTTCATCAGACCACTTACGGGCCGGAACATCAAGCAGCTGCATTCCCGAAGCATCACTTACTTCCGTAGCAAATTCACCTGTAAGCATGTAACGGACATAATCCTTTGGCAAAAGAATATGTGCCGTCTTCTCATAAATCTCAGGCTCATGATTTTTAACCCACATTATCTTGGAAGCAGTAAAACCTGTAAGAGCTGGATTTGCAGTAATTTCAATAAGCCGTTCAGCCCCTACCTTATTTGTAATCTCCTGACATTCCTGCCCTGTCCTCTGATCACACCAGATAATGGACCTGCGAAGAAGATTTCCACCTTTATCAAGAAGGACAAGACCATGCATCTGTCCGGAAATACCAATACCTTTTATAAGGGAAGCATCTGCCCCGCTTTTTGCAAGAACTGCCTTTATTCCTTCTACAGTTGCATTCCACCAGTCAAGGGGATCCTGTTCAGCCCATCCGTTCTCCGGCTGGTAAAGTGGATATTCCACAGTTTTAGATGCCAGTGGCTGGCCGCTTATATCAAAAAGAACTGTTTTTGTTCCGCTTGTTCCTAAATCAATACCAAGCAAATATTCCATGTAAAAAACCTCGTAAGTATATTATGAGACCGAATGTAGTATTTTGAAATATGAAATTTTTCAGTTTTTTTGTTTGAAATTTTTTGATATAACTAAGTCCATGTGGATTTTACTGGTTTTGTTCTATGGAATATGCAAAGGAATAAGGGAAGTTGGAAAAAAAGAAGCCCTTAAAAGAAGTTCTACTTTTGAAGTTCTTCTAATTTATTCCGCCTTAAGCTTTTTATTCATTCTGCCAGATTATAAAAATGCCATGGGACTCCAGGCAAAATACTATGGCTACATCGCCCTTAAATCTTCAGTAATTTTTCTTGCCTGGATTTTTAGTTTTATTGCAATAAAAAAACTTCCTATAAGCCTTTATGGTGTTCTTGATTTATCCAGAGTTCTCTTTGCATCCTTTTTAGGCCTTATAGTCCTCCACGAAAAAATGAACCTTATGCAGTGGGCCGGCCTTGCCTTAGTCTGCCTTGGACTTATCAGCCTTAAGTTTCATAAAATCAAGCCGGAAGAAAAAGATAACTTTCCTAAAAAAATACCTTCCATATTCATAATACTTGCCTTTGCCTCCTGTGCCCTTAACGGAATATCTGGACTTATGGACAAGATTCTTATGAAGCAGATAAACTCATCCCAGCTTCAGTTCTGGTACATGCTTTTTATCGTTATCCTCTACCTGGTTTTTTCTATTGTAACAAGACAGAATATCCGCCTGACTGCCACACTAAAAAATCCATGGGTCTGGCTCATAAGCATTCTCTTTGTAGTTTCTGACCGTGCACTTTTTATTGCCAACGGAATGGAAGGAAGCCGCATTACAGTAATGACTTTAATCAAACAGTCCGGAACCCTGGTAACAATTCTTGCCGGAAGATTTATTTATAAAGAAGAAGGAATCCTCCATAAACTTTTATGTGCCGCTGTAATAATCGCAGGAATTCTTTTAGGCATATTCTTTAAATAAAAAACCTTCTTTAAATAAAGAATCTTTAGATGACCCCATCTCTTAATTAACCCATCATTAAAAAACAAAGCCCCTGAAACTAAACCACAAATTAATTGCAGCAGCTTCAGGGGCTCAAGCTTAAAAATAAAAAACTTTATTTATTAAGAAGTTTGTTAAGTTCTTCTTCTGTTACGCGAACAGTATTTGCATGGCGTACACCGAATGGAAGTGAATATTCCTTTTCATCAAGAAGACGCCAGTCAGCAGGATCTGCTTCAAGATCTGTTGTTTCCCAGCATCCAAATACACCGTCCCTTCCGTAGAAGTCAGCATAAAGATACCACTTGTTTTCATTAAGAGCCTTAATGATGAATGGTCCCTCTGTATACATCTGTTCATCCTGCTTTGTTCCGCGGGTGATGTATTTTTTATTGTTGATTACAGTAAATGAACCTGGCTTAAGTGAAGTAGATTTTGCTTCCTGAATATCCTTAGCGTCGTTTGCTTCTCCCTTAAAGAACATGTACCAGTCTTTATTATGCTTAATAAGAGTTGCATCGATTTCTGTAATATTCTGTCCATTGTCATCAAGAAGTTCAAAGAAAAGTTCAGGCTTGCTGAATGTTACAAAATCCTTTGTATAGTTTACGTAAGTTCTGTTAATTACGCTGTCACCTGCAAGATCACCGTCTCCACTCCAGATGATTCCGTATTCACCACGGGATTCATCATAAAAAACTTCTGGAGCCCAACAGTGCATGTCAGGCCATCCGTGAGCCCTTCTGTTTGCTGTTGCTTCAGGAGTAAACTGTGCAAAATCAACACGGCGTGGATTTTTAAAATTAATAAGGTCATCTGAATCTGCAAGAATAAGATATGGACTTGGATTAGACCAGTATCCTTCGCTGATAGCCTGTGGAGTCTGCCACAAAGTCCAGTCAGTTGCAATCATTACAAACTTACCGTCATTCTTACGGTAAACAAAAGGATCACGAATACGGTTTCCACCAATACCTTCTACTACATAAGCCGGCTTACCGTCATTTAAATTTTCCCAGTGAAGTCCATCGCGGCTGTATGCCAGGAATAATGCATTTTCTTCGGCTGAGTTACCCTGTCCCAGGAAGTATGTAAGTACCCAGGCACCCTTGTCTTCTGCCATTTTTTTCTCCTTCTTTGAGCAAGATGTAAATGCAAATGTTACGCTTAACAATACCATCATTATGCCCAGAATTTTTTTCATAAAAGTTCCTCCATCAGAAATCAGAAAAATAAAAGCTTTGCTTCCTTTACTCTTCTATATGTTTTCAAGTCCGAAAGCCCGGACCAGTGAAAGAGCTTCTTCAACAGTAACACTTACAGTTGAACCGTGCCGTATAACTCCACCCGGAAATTCTGTTGCATCATTTTCAGACTTCCAGTTTCTTAAATCTGTAGTACTGAATGCACCAAAAACTTTTTCCGCATGAGCATCATGACAGTCAACAAAAAGGTACCATAAATCCCTGTTTGTATATGGTCTGAATGCAAACGGCCCTTCTCCTTCATTATACAAAGATTTTGTCACCTTAGTAATATCACCATTACCTTTATCTTTACTGAAAATAACATTAAAAAAATCTTTTCTTGCATCAAAGGCATGGGCATCAAGGGAATCAGAAACTACCTGACCAATACCATGCTGATGTTCAACCTGGTCCTTAAAGAAAAGACAATATTCTTTTTTTGAACCAGGAGCAGCCGAAACAGAAAGAGTATCCGTTAAAACACTGGCATCAATATTTGCACTGGAATTAGCAAAATAAATTTCTCCGGCTGTAAAAGTTTCAAAATCATTTGTCCAGTTAACCCAGGTCTCGTTATATTCCTTATCATCAGAAATTTTACGATGACCATTTTCTTCTCCATCACCACTCCAGATAACTCCGTAGCGGTATTCTTTTCCATCTGCAGCTGTGTGAATTACTTTTGCCTTTCCATCAGCATCTGTATCAAAAACAACTTCCGGTGCCCAGCAGTGCATGTAATTACCACAGTTATTATAGAAGGATTTTTTTAATTCATCGCTCACCATTTGAATCTGACGGGGATTTGTCCAGTGAATCATATCAGGACTGTCTGCAAAAATAAGACAGCTTGTATTTACATCCCAGTAATTATCAGTTTCGTAATCCCAGGAATCTTCCTTACTGATACTTCCATCATAAAGCCTGTGGTTTGCATGAACTTTATCTGCCCCGTACAAAGTCCAGTCAGTAGCAATCATAAGATAAGTTCCGTCTGCTTTTTTTACGATATAAGGATCACGAATAAGATTTGAACCAATTCCTTCTACAGTATAAACAGGATTATTGCCGTTAAGGGCCTTCCATTTAAGACCATCTGTTGTAATTGCAAGATAAAGGGACTGATCCTTTAATGAATGATCACTGTCCTTAAAATATGCCATTACCCTGAGACAAAGATTATCCCCTGCAGACTCAATTAACTTCTGGAATTTTTTTGCATCTTCTTCAAAATATTTTTCTGCCATTATTCAGCCTCTCCAAAAACAGGACTGCCATCTGCACCCCAGCTTATTTCTTTAACACGGGCACTTCTATGAGGATCAGAAAGTCCATCCTTTGTTGTTCTGTAAACTGCTCCACCTGTATAAAGACCGTAGTAATTTCTTGCATGATAAACAATCAGATCCTTTCCATCTTTATCTCTGGTGAATGAACAATGCCCCGGACCGTACACTCTGTTTTTAACAGAAGTAGTAAAGACAGGCAAAGGAGATTTTTTCCATGAAGACATTTTTGTAAGATCAGAAGATTCATCCGCAGTTAAAAGACCAAGACAGTAAGCTTCATCACAGGCACTGGCACTGTAAGCAATAAAAACTTTTCCGTTACGCTTAAGAATTGCAGGACCTTCATTAACATTTACGTTACCGGAATTATGCTGATACTTTGTTCCATTAAAATCATAAGTCTCTGTACCATACTCCCAGCCATATTCAGGCACAGCAATAATTGCAGCATCAGTAACTTTTGTAAAATCAGCAGGACTTGTTTTTCCGATAAATATGCAGGACCAGCCGTTATTCTTAGCACCATTTACATAAGACTTTCCGTGAAGGGTAAAATCTTCATCCCCCTTAACTTCATCAAAAGGACCATCCTTGTAAACA
>NZ_JAILGZ010000028.1 GCF_024696245.1 Treponema sp. | reverse complement strand
CCTGCTTTATAAGTTCAAATAAAGCATCACTGGACATGCTTCTAGGAAGGGCATTTATAAGTTCAGTTTCTCCTGCATCTTCTGCTGCAAGGGAAAGCTGTTCAATACCAAGGGAAAGTTCCTTTAAACGTGCCGGAATATTCATTTTAGCAATATGCTGGCGGATATAATCTGCAAATAAAGCTGCTGCCTTTGCATCATCTGCATCTTCTGGGGCTGCCCTGAGTATTTTTGCAAGAACTGCCAGCTTGTCACTCTTAAATTTGGCACCGTCTTCAATTACATAAGGGAAAAGAATTGTAGAAGTAAGGGAGCGGGAAATCTTAAACCTTGAATTGATTGTTAAAGCAAGAAGGGATGCCGGTCCCATGGAACTTGTAGCTGCTGCCAGAGCTGTCATACAACCTCCCTGAGCTAAAAGAAGTTCCTGGGGAGTTGTAACAGTAAGAGTCTGGGCACCATCCATAGCATAAGAAATAAGCTGTACGGATTTTTCTATAAGCATGTCACTAAAGAAGGTTGCTTTTGGGCTAAGGTAAGCTTCTACAGCAAGACAAAGGGTCTCAAGGGACATGGCAGCTATCTGTTTTTCTGTAAGGGAAACTGTAAGGTTTGGATCCCATATAGCAAGTTTACATAAAGAATTTTTGTTTTTGAGAAGCTTTATTTTAGAACTGCGGGCATCGATAAGAGGGGTTTTGTCCATAAAAAGGAAGTCATCTCTAATTGTTGTAGGTACGCAGATAAGGGGCAGCGGATCAGATGTAGGTATTTCTCCGTCTGCAAATTCGTAAAGGGACTTGCTTTCGTTATAGAGGGTGCATACAGCCTTTGCTACATTAAGGGTTTTTCCTCCGCCTGCAGCAATTACACCGTGAACATGAGCCTGTCTTGCAAGGGAAAGGGCTGTTTCTATGATTTCTGTATCAGCTGTAACTGGAATTTCGTCAAAAGTAAAGTAATCCAGACTTCTGTCCTGGAGGGATTTTAGGATTTTCTGGGAAGTACCGGATTCTTTAAGTACAGGATCAAAAATAACCATGAATTTTTTTCCGTATTCCTGTGCATACTGACCTAAACGGGTTGATGTATAGGCTCCAAGTACAATATTTGGTGAAATTCTAAAATTGAAGTCTGCCACTTTATTTCTCCAGTTATAATTATTTTTACTAAAATAAAATTTATGCCAAAAAAAAGACGGAATTTAATCATCCCGTCTTTCTTTTAAGCTATTAAATCATTTTTGCTACGGAATTATAAACCATAAGCACTGAGAATGCGATCTGCAGTAGCTGCAATAGTTTCACTGTTAAGATAATTTGGATCGCGAATCTTCTGTTTAATCTGTTCTACAAGATCTGTACGAACATCAGGTGTTTCTTCCGCAACTTTGTTAAGATAATAGGCATCACTCATTGCTTTTGCTTCTTTAGAAACACTGATTTCATCAGATGTAGACCTGACCGATTTAGCGTTGTTAGTACGCTTTGTTTCCTGCAAATTGTTTAATGGATTTACTCCTGCAACCTTGTCTATCATCATAGTTCTACCTCACTATTATTATCGGAATCATCCGCAGAAAGTTTAGCATTTTTATTACCAGAAATAAAGACTGCGAACTCTCCCAGTACCTTATTTCTTGAAGAATAGTCTTCAAGAACCTGTCTGGCCGTACCTTCTGTAATTTCTTCGTGAAGTTTAGTCAGTTCCCTGCCAACAACTACACGACGATCACCTTCAATATCGGCAATATCCGTCAAAAGCTTAACTATTCTGAACGGACTTTCGTATAAAACTACTGCATCCCCTGTTGCAAGTAATTCTCTTAATCTTGAGCGTCTTCTACCTGGTTTTGGCGACAAAAAACCTTCAAAAATAAGGGTTTTTCCACCTGCACCGGCTACGCTGGTTAATGTTGCAAAGGCGCTGGCTCCTGGTATCGGAATTACTTTATGGCCTGCCTGTCTGGCCAGTCCTGCCAGAATAGCTCCAGGATCACTGATTCCCGGGGTACCTGCATCACTGGCGTATGCAACTGTTTTTCCTTCATCAAGAAGGGAAATAATCTTTTCTGAAGCAAAGGATTCATTCTGGGAACGGCAGCTTATTAACGGCTTTCTGATCTCAAAATGGGTCAGTAACTGCAGGGTATGGCGAGTATCTTCTGCTGCTACTACATCTACTGACTTAAAAGTTTCAATTGCTCTGAATGTTATATCACCCAGGTTTCCGATGGGTGTACCTACAATATAAAGTTCCGACACTCTTCTATTATATAAGCCTTTATTAAATACTGCAAGTTTGTAAAGGCGGGGGTAAGAAATTCCTTAAATTTAAAAATTTAAAGCCGATAATTAAAGAGAGGTATCATAGATAATGAAACAGGAAAAAGTTACCGCATATATTACAGGAATTATTTTATTTATAATTGCAGCATTCTTTTCTGTTTCCATAGTTTCAGGAATTCTGGGGTTAGGAAACATAGATGGCTTTTTATATAATTTTGGAAACTTTATTGTATCTGCATACGGGGTTTGTTCAGTATTAATTCCGGCATTTTTATTTACAGCCGGTTGTTTTTGTTTTATGGAGAACTGGTCTGTACAAAAGGCCTGTATTCTTTTTGTAAGCATTATTCCATTTTTTACCCTCGTTTTTGCTGAAAGAACATGCCGTAAGATATCAGAAGTAGACTTTGGGCTTATTTCTTTTGTAAAAATTATTACAACAGTTATTGTTTCAATTCTTCTTGTTGCAACTGAATATCTTCTTGCCGTAGTTCTTGCAGGAAAGTTTCATGACAAACTTGTTGATGTGAATTTTCCTTTTACAAAAAAGGATGGCTCTGATGAAGATTCAGAAAGTACAGGGCTTTCTTTTGTAGATGAAACAGCAGATAAAAAAGAAGATGAAGCTGTAGAAGATGAAGATAGTTCAGAATCAGCTGAAGCTGATGGTGATTTTGATTCAGTAAGTCTTTTGGGACAGAAGCGTCGTGAAATAGAAAAGGCTGCTTTTGATATAGAAAATACAGAAAGCCCTTCCCGTAAATACGAAAGTATCTGGTCTATAGATGAAAATGGTGATGTGAAGGACGATTCTTCTGAAGAAGAAAGCGAAAGTAAAGAAGAAGTTCAGTCAGAAATTCAGGAATCTGTAGTTGAACCTGAAAAGCTTATTTCACACGATGATGAAAGTGAAGAAGCTGCAGAAGAAAAAAAAGAAACAGGTAAAGGCTTTACTTTTTCTTTTGGACATAAAAAAGACAGTAAAAAAGAGCAGGAAGAAGAGTCAGCAAGAGAAGAAATAAAAGAAGAAAAATACCCAGGCATTATTAATCTTTCTGCTCCGGAAGATATAAAAGTTGTAGATCTTCAGAATCTTGATTCAAATAAAATTGAATTTGAAAAAGCAGATGATTCAGAAGATGACATTATTGCCCAGTTTGAACGTGAAAACCTTCAGATGGATGAAGAAGAAGAAAATCCCTTTGAACAGGAAGAAGATTCTCCTGAAGAATTTAAAAGCGAAATTCCTTTTGAAGAATTTAATGAAGAAAATGTTTCTGAACGTAAAGATACAAATGTTAACCGCTTGATGGAAAAGTTTGATTCAATTACAGATGCTGCAGAAGCAGAAATTTCTGAAGAAGAGGATGATGATAAAGACGATTTCCTTGAAGCAGATGATGGGGATAAAGCTGCTGTTGATTCAGATGAAGAAAATCTTGAAGAAGCAATTGATATAGAAGTTGATGATCAGGATGACGTTTCAGAACCTTCTATGGATTTTGAAGACCCTTTTGCTGAGCCTGATGTTAATGACGGTGAAGAAAAAGAAGGGGCTCAAAAAAAAACTTCTGAAATAGTTTCTGATGAAGAAAAATCTTCCGGCTCAATACTTTCTTCCCTTGATTCTGTTTTTTCTAAAATGGATGAAGACGCAAAAGCTCAGGTAGAAAAAGTAGAAGTTAAAGGAAAGACAGCTCTTGTTACAGACGAAAATGGAAACACTACACCTATAAAAGTTACTCCTAAAATCCGTAGAAAGGCATATAAGATTTCTACAGATTTATTAACTGAATATGAAGAAAATGCTTACTGGGAAATTGATGATGAGACAAGACACGCTGCAAGTTCCCTTATGGCAACCCTTAAAGAATTTAACATCGAAGCAAATGTAACTGAAATCAGAAAAGGTCCTGTAGTTACAATGTTTGAAATGCTGCCTGCTCCTGGTGTTCGTTTAAGTAAGATTCAGGCATTGCAGGATAATATTGCCCTTCGTCTTGCTGCAAAATCAGTTCGTATTGTTGCACCAATTCCTGGAAAACGTGCAGTTGGTATTGAAGTTCCAAATAAAAATCGTGCCATTGTTTCTTTTAGGGAATGTATTGAACAGAATCGTCCTGAATGGAAAAAGATGGCTGTTCCTGTAGTTTTAGGAAAAGATATTGAAGGCGAAACTCAGCTTATGGATCTTGTAAAGACACCTCATCTTTTGATTGCAGGTTCTACAGGTGCAGGTAAATCTGTCTGTGTAAACTCAATGATTTTGAGTATTCTTTTTAAGCGTTCACCTAATGAAGTTAAGTTGATTCTTATTGACCCTAAGATTGTTGAACTTAGTCTTTATAATGGTATTGGTCATCTTCTTACTCCTGTTATTACAGAACCAAAGATGGCAATGCAGGCACTTCAGTATTGTCTGTGTGAAATGGAACGCCGCTATGCAGTTCTTAAGAGTCTTGGTTGTCGTGATATTGTTGGTTATAACCAGAAGATTCAGGAACAGCATCTTGCTACAGAAAAGCTTCCTTATATTGTTGTAGTAATTGATGAGTTTGCAGACCTTATGGCAACAACCGGCAAGCAGCTTGAACAGTCGGTAGCCCGTCTTGCAGCTAAGGCCCGTGCTATTGGTATTCATCTTGTGCTTGCTACTCAGCGTCCTTCTGTTGATGTAATTACTGGTTTGATTAAAGCAAATATTCCTAGTCGTATTGCCTTTATGGTTTCCAGTAAAATGGACTCCCGTATTATTATTGACCAGATGGGTGCAGATAAACTTCTTGGTAAGGGAGACATGCTTTATGCAAGTTCAACAGATCCTTTCCCTGTACGTATTCAGGGTGCTTTTGTTTCTGACCAGGAAGTAGAAAACGTTGTAAACGAAGTAAAGAATGTCTGGGGTGAACCGGAATATATTGACGAAGAAATCTTTGTTGATGATGAAGAAGATGGTTCAGACGGACAGATGTCTTTATTTGGAGATGGGGAAGACCCTCTTTATGAAAAAGCTCTTGATATAGTTATTCAGGCAGGAAAAGCCAGTGCAAGCTATATCCAGCGCAGACTATCGATCGGTTATAACAGGGCTGCCCGTCTTGTAGAAGAGATGGAAGAAAGAGGAATTGTAGGTCCTGCAAACGGTAGTAAACCTAGAGAAATCATTCATATGCCTTAAAATACAGTCGTTAGGGAGGAAACTGTGAGAATATTAAAGAAAAGATTGTGCTTATTAACGTTCGTTAGCCTGTCAATCCTGACATTTGCTCAGGCTCCACAACAGCAGCACTTTGAAGAAATATGGGCCTATTATCTGCCCGGTAATTCAGATTCTTTTGATCCGGAAAAAATGCCTGTTACTGATTTGTGCTTTTTTAGCGGTGACGTTAATTGCTATGGTGAAATATCCCACTTTCCTTCTTCAGAAATTATCCCTGAATATAATGGTAGAAGACATCTGGTAATTACCTGTGAAGGTCGTTCCCTGACACACTTTTCTATAGACCCTGATTATGGTGTTTCAAAAAAACTTATAAAGAGTATTGTAAAGGCATCAGTAAATTTTGATGGTGTTCAGATTGATTTTGAAAATGTTCCCCAGAGAGATGCAGCTAATTTTTTAAAGTTTCTTAAGGACCTGCGAAAATCTTTAGGAAAGAAAAAGATGTTTACTGTTTGTGTGCCTGCCCGTAATAAAGTTATAACTGAAGATGTTTATGATTATGCTACGATAGAAAAATATGTAGATCGTGTTTTTATTATGGCTTATGATCAGCACTGGTCAACATCTGCCCCTGGTGCAATTGCAGAAATTCCATGGGCAAACAGAATTGCGGAATTTGCAAAGTCAGTTATTCCAGAAGAAAAAATAATTATGGGTATGCCTTTTTATGGCCGTACATGGCAGAACGAAAATTTTGGAAGAGCCTGGTTATATTCCGGAATTCAAAGAATTAAAAAAGAAAATAAAGTTGATAAAGTTCAGAGGGATGAAAGCGGTATTCCTTATTTTAAATTTAAAAAGGAAATTACTGTTACCGGCTGGTATGATGATGCAGATTCTTTAAAAGAAAGAATGGATTCCTTTAAGAAAATAGAAGTAAAGAAAATCGGCTTCTGGAGAATCGGCCAGGAAGATACAGACTTCTGGAAGTACTTTTTTGAATAGAATGACTGCTGATAATTACCTCGACAACCTTTAATAATAATACTAAAATATTGAAAAAATTTTGGAGTAGTAAATGAAAAATTTATATGAACCAGGTCAGATGATTGAAACTAAAATTGTTGCAATCACTAACGATACTATTTTTATAGATCTTGGTCTTAAGAGCGAAGGTTTTCTTGATAAAGCAGAACTTGCTGATGAAAACGGAAATGTAAGTGTAAAGGAAGGGGACAGCATAAAGGTATATTTTGCCGGTGCTTCACATGATGAACTTCATTTTACAACTAAGCTTAGCGGTCAGAAAGCAGATAAGTCAGTTTTGGAAAATGCTTATAAAAACGGTATTCCTGTAGAGGGTTCAGTTAGTCAGGAAATTAAAGGCGGTTTTGAAGTAATGATTGGAAACACCCGTGCTTTCTGTCCTTATTCACAGATGGGTTACCGTCAGAGAAAAGAACCTGCTGAATATGTAGGAACACATCAGACTTTTAAGATTACAGAATATAAAAACGAAGGAAAAAATATTATTGTTTCCAATCGTGTTCTCCTTGAAGAAGAAGCTGCAGCAGAACTCAATAAGCTTGCAGAAACAATTCAGGTTGGAGCAATTGTAAAGGGAAAAGTAAAGTCAATTGAAAGCTATGGTGCTTTTATTGATTTGAATGGATTCCAGGCATTGCTTCCAGTAAGCGAAATCTCTCATGTTCGTGTAAGTGATGTTGCATCTGTTTTAAAGGTTGGTCAGGAAGTAGAAGCAAAAGTAATTAAAACAGACTGGGCTCATGAACGTGTAAGTCTTAGTACAAAAGAACTTGAAAAAGATCCATGGGATGGAATTGAAGAAAAGTTCCCTCTTGGAACAGAAATCGAAGGTGTTATCAGCAGGGTAGCAGATTTTGGTGTATTTATTAATCTTGCACCTGCTGTAGATGGTCTTGTTCATATTTCAAAACTGGATGTAGAACGCAATACAAATCTTAAGAAGGTTTATAAAGCTGGCGATAAGATGGCTGTTGTTGTTGATTCAGTTGATACTGAAGAAAAACGTATTTCCCTTAGTCCTGTGGTTTCTAATGAAGAACAGGATAATGCAAATGATTATATGAAGAGTCACTCAAATGATGATGACGGTTATTCTTATAATCCGTTTGCAGCACTTCTTAAGAAATGAAAATTATAAAGACATTAATTTTATTCTTTATTTTTATAGCCGCTGTTTTCTGTTCATTATTGTATGGAGCTCAGCGGCTCGATTTTTTGGATTTATTTTCTGCAGAAGATAATTTTAGTAAGCTGATATTTTTTCAGCTCCGTTTACCGAGAACAATTCTTGTTTGTTTAGCAGGAGCTTTGCTTGCAGGCAGCGGGGCAGTTTTTCAGGGCTTTTTCCGTAATCCACTTGCTGACCCGGGAATAATGGGGTTGTCTGGTGGTTCGACTCTGGGTGCGGTAATTGCCTGCGCCATTTTTTCTTCTACAGCTGGTCTTTTTTTGAACATAGGGGCTTTGTGCGGTGCCTTAGGCGCAGGTTTTCTTGTTACAATACTTGCTTTTAACCGTAAAGGAGCTTCTGTTACTGTAACTCTTCTTTTATGCGGAACAGCTTTGGCCAGCCTGTACTCTGCCTTTATTTCCATAATACTTGCAGCTGATGATAAACACCTTCATTCAATGTATGTCTGGATGCTGGGAAGTTTTAGCGGGCGAGGGTGGAATGAAGTAAAAATCATACTTTTACCAGCTTTTTTAGGTACAGTTTTACTTTTAATCTGTACCCTTAAACTGGATTTGCTTACCTGTGGAGAAGAAAGTGCCTTTACTATGGGTGTAGAAGTAGGGCGTTTACGTTTTACAGTTCTTCTTGCGGGTTCCCTTGCTACATCTGCAGCTGTATGTGCCGGCGGAACAATCGGTTTTGTGGGCTTAATAGCTCCTCATATAGTAAGGCGCATCTTTGGAGAAAAGAGCAGGACTGTAACGACACTTTCCATGATTATGGGGGCAGTAATACTTCTTGTTTCAGATACTGTATGCCGATTAGTTATAGCTCCAGCGGAAATTCCGGTTGGAACAGTAACAGCTTTAATTGGTGTTCCTTTTTTTATTTCGTTATTACTCAGGAGGAAAAATCATGGCAACTCTTGAGGTTAAAAATCTGAATGCCAGCTGGAAAAGCTGTAAAGAGTCCTGGGTTCTTAAAAATATAAACTTTAAGGTAGAGCAGGGAGATTTTATTTGTTTAAGCGGCCCTAATGGTAGTGGAAAGTCGACTTTGCTTAGTCTTATGTCTGGTTATATACCGGACGGTCTTTCTCATAAGAAAAAGGGTACAGTTACAATAGAAGGAAAAGATGTATTTACCTTAAAAAGACGGGATGCTGCCAGGAAAATCGTTTACATGAAGCAGAATGAAAAGTCCCTGTGGAATTTTTCTGTAAGGGATCTGGTTGTAATGGGAAGATATTCATATACCGGCTTTAGTGGAATCTATTCTAAAGAGGATTTTATGGTGACAGATCAGGTTCTGGAAGGGGTACAGTTGACCAGCCTTGCAGATAAATCTGTTTTTGAATTAAGTGGTGGTGAATGGCAGAAAGTCCGGATTGCCAGAACTCTTGTTCAACAGTCAGCTTTTATTTTGCTGGATGAACCTGTTGCTAATCTTGATTTTACATACCAGGATGCTCTTTTGACTTTTATAAAGGATTATGCAGTAAAAATAAATGCCGGCCTGATAATCAGTATTCATGATTTGAATACAGCTGCCAGGTATGCAGATAAATTCATTTTTCTGGGAAGAAATAATACATTTGCTTCCGGCAGCAGGGAAGATCTTTTTAAGCCGGAACTTCTTAAGAATATATACGAAGCAGATTTTAAGGTTTTTGAACATCCTCTTTATCATTGCCTGCAGGTTTGTATTTAGTAAGTAGTGGTTATTGACAAAAAAAGTCCTAACTGCTATATTCTCATACATCGTCGGGCGGTTAACTCAGCTGGTACGAGTACCTGGTTTACACCCAGGCTGTCGGGGGTTCGATCCCCTCACCGCCCACTAAAAAAGGCTTCCTTCCTTAGTCAATTGGAGGGGAGCCTTTTTTATTTACTGAATCTTTAATTATAAAAAAACGGCTGTCTAATTTATAAACAGCCGTTTTGGTTTTATTAATCAGCTTGTATTAAAACACTCTTATTTATATAAGCCTTATTTGTTTTCTTTTGTATTTAATGTATTAACACATTTTAAAACCCATTCTATAAAGTTGCTGGAAGCTTTTCCTTTAATTTCTGCCTCTGTATGTCCCAGACCCCATACAGTTGCAAAATCAACATCTTTAATACCCGGTCCATAGTTCTTAAGGGCAAGCTTAAGCATAAGTTCCGTACTGATAGCTGTATCTCCCTGGCAGATTCCGCTTCTAATGCGCCAGAAAGCTGCTGGTTTAGACTTGCCGTATCCATTGTAGTATGACGAAAGAAAATACATAGGGTTATAAAGGTCCATTCTGTAATCCAGACTTTTTCCAAGGAAGTCTTTTTTATTAATATCTTCAGCATAGGCCGGGTAATAAATTGTGTCTTTAAGAAGGGCTGTCATGTATTTGTCAAAGTGAACACCCTTTCCATCTCCATACCCAAAAAGGATGTTTTCTCCCTGGTCTCCGTTAAGGTCGTCAAAGGCTCCAACTGATTTAACAGCCGGCTTCAGGTATTTAAAGAAGTCCTGAATACTGGTGATTGAAGCTTTTTTAGTTTGAGAATCGTATTTAACCCAGGTTGTTTTTTCATTAAGGGCTGCAATATAGTCTTCTATACTATCGAATGTTTTGTTTAAGTTAAGGCCGCTGCTGCTCTTATTTTTACGCTGAATTCCGTCTTTTTCTTCAAAAGAAGGAGGCTGATGACCGTTAGTTTGTGGCTTTTGTTCAGGTTTATCCTTTGGCATTCCATCTGGCTTTCCGCCTTTAAATTCAGCAGGCTTGCCTTCCGGTTTATTGCCGGGTTTACCTTCAGGCATATCTTCAGGCATACCTTCCGGTCGTTCATTACCAGGTCCCATATCAGGTTTTGGCATTCCATTTTTATTATCTGGATTGTATGGGAATTCTGTAGTAGCAATAAAAGTATTCAGTGAATCTTCGATGGTCTTTTTAAGGTAATCCTGATAGCTTACTAACGTTAGTTTATTTCCATTTTCATCCTTAAGTTCAAGGGAATCAATGTATGAGCAGAAAGCCAGCCCCAGTTCTTCCGACAGATATTTTTCAAATTCACTTAAATCACTTCTTGTAGAACCCATCTCCCATTCGTATGCCTCATTTGCCACATTCAGATTAGTAATAGGGCACCAGTCCATGCTTCCTGTAACAGAATCACTTTCTGTCATAATAGCACCGGCTTCTTCCAGGTAAGGGTCGTAAAGTTCAGAATCACCACTTGCACCAAGAATAGCAGACTGTGCTCCTCCTCCTGACATACCAAAAGTAAAAATTAAATCTGTATTACCAGGAAGAATTTCCTTGTTATGACGAATGTATCGAATAGCTGCTTTGTAATCGGTAACTCCAAGTGGGGCACCATGTTCCCTTCCTCTTGCACCTGCAGACAGATAAATTAAACCTGCATCCGTGTATTCCTTTATGTCTGGGGAATAAGACTCTGGTGCCGGACATGCTGAATAGCCCGGAGTGTTAACTGGCATTACATAAGCTGCTTCCTGTTGAATAGCCTTGATAGTGTAAGTTCCATCTGAATCTTTTTTTGCTTTTACAAACTGGCCCGGAATATAGACGCCCAGAGTTTGATATTTAAGGTCTACAGGTTTTGAAACATATATAATTCCTGTTTTGTAATATACGTTATCTTCTTTAACATAAGACCAGCCTTTTAGATTTATTGTTTCATTGTAACTTTTATCTGGTAATGGCGCTGATTTTTTCTGGCATGAAGTTAAGCCGGTACTTCCAGCGATCAGGGATGCGATTATTATCCCTGAAAAAAAATTTTTGTACATATTATGCCTCCTGATGTACTGAAAAAAAATGGCTTGAAAATCTTTTAAGATCTATTTTATTTGAAAAACCTTTTATCAGGATTTATGTAACATAAATTTATGTTATGAAAATTTTTAAGAATTTTAAAATCTTGTTGTTAATTTAATGAGATTTTTTCTCATTTAGATTGCACTACTACAACAAAAGTTTCCTAGCGGTACTTAGGTAACTAGTGATAATATTTTTGTAATCTTATTCTGGAGGTTCATAATGACTATTGGTAAATTAGGTTGTTTTGCAATTGGTGTTGCAGTTGGTGGAGTAGCAGTTGCTGTTGCCCGCACAGCAGGTTTTAAGAAAGTTTGCTCTAAAGTAATTGGAGCCGGACTTAAGCTTAAAGATGAAGCCGCTACATTTGTAGAAACTGTAAAGGAAGACGCACAGGACATTATGGCAGAAGCCAAAGCCGAAAGTGCAAAGAATGCATAATTCTCTACAGTAAAAAATAGCGGAGTAAGATAATGACTTTTCAAATTGTACATCAGTTGCCTGGACGCGTTCGTGTCAGGTATCAGAAAGGATTCCTTTCTTCAAAGCAGGCGTCTCTTGTTCAGATGCTTGTTTCTCTTCAGGAAGGAATAGATTCAGTTACCGTAAATATGATTTCAGCAAGTATTCTTATAGAATACCATGATATTTCAGAAGCAGTTGCCCTTTCTTATTTAAGGGCGCTTGATTCAAAATATCTGAATAATCCTGAATTATTAAATGGTGTTCAGGGAGCTGCTGTACAGGAAAGTCTTATTACTGATTTGCTGGAAATGGTAGTCTTTCACTATGCAAAGAGACTTCTTCCTTTTCCTTTAAGAAGAATATTTGCTGCAAAGAATTTTATTCCCCATGCAGGAAAAGCATTTAGGGCTATGACACAGGGTAAGTTTTTTTGTGCTGATACCCTTGATGCAACAGCCCTGGGGCTTTCATATTCTTCTGGTAATTTTAATACAGCCGGTTCAATTTCACTTCTGTTAAAGATTGGTGAAACACTGGAAGATTATACAAAGAGAAAATCCTATGACAGTCTTGCTTCTTCTTTATTAACTACAAATGAAAAAGTTCATATTATTCGTGACGGGGAAGAAGTAGAAGTAAGTGCCGGTCTTTTAAAATCCGGAGATATAGTTGTTGTAAGGGCTGGCTCTGTTATTCCGGCAGACGGCCTTGTTTATGATGGTGAAGCTATGGTTAATCAGGCTTCCATGACTGGAGAATCCCTTCCTGTTCATAAGACAAAAGATTCAAGTGTATTTGCATCTACAATTGTTGAAGAGGGAGAGATTCTTGTTCAGGTAAAAGCAGCCGGCGGTGAAACTAAAGTAAATAAAATTGTTTCGTTGATAGACCGTTCTCAAAGTTTAAAGGCTGCTTCTCAACTTAAAGCAGAAAGAATTGCCGACAAGCTTGTAAAATATAATTTTCTTCTTGCCGGTGCTACATATTTTTTAACAGGAAATTTTACTAAAGCTGCATCAACTCTTCTTGTAGATTATTCCTGTGCAATGAAACTGTCTGCTCCTATTTGTGTCCTTAGTGCAATGCGTGACAGTGCAAATAATGGAATTATGGCTAAGGGTGGTAAGTTCATAGAAGATCTTGCAAAGGCAGATACTTTTGTTTTTGATAAGACTGGAACTTTAACTGCATCAACTCCTAAAGTTGTCAGGGTAATTCCATTTAATAATCGTGATGAAAATGAAGTTCTTCGTCTGGCTGCATGTCTTGAAGAACACTTTCCTCATTCCCTGGCAAGGGCTGTTGTTAATGCAGCAAGTGAAAGGGGACTTAATCATCAGGAAGAGCATACTAAAGTTGAATATATTCTTGCACACGGAATTGCATCGTCTTTAAATGGAGAAAAGCTTCGTATTGGAAGTGCCCACTTTATTTTTGATGATGAAAAGATTCCTTATACACAGGAAGCAAAAGATACAGATGCTGAGTACCAAAAAACAGGTTCTTCACTTTTGTATTTTTCTATTGCCAGTGAACTTGCAGGAATTATTGTTATAGAAGATCCGATTCGTCAGGAATCAAAAGATGCTCTTGCTGAACTTAAAAAACTTGGGGTAAGTAACATTGTCATGATAACAGGTGATGGAGAAAATACCGCAAGAGTTATTGCAGAAAAAGCAGGTGTTGATAATTATCTTTCACAGGCTCTTCCTGATACTAAAGTTGAATACATTAAGAAGCTTCAGAAAAATGGTCATAAGGTTGTAATGATCGGAGACGGAATTAATGATGCGCCAGCTCTTTCTTCTGCAGATGTTGGTATTGCAATGGGGGCAGCTTCTTCTATTGCCAGCGAAACAGCAGACATTCTTTTACCGGATGATGGTTTGTCTTCTCTGCCAAAACTCAGGGAAATTGGTATCAGGCTTATGGAACGTATATCTGCAAATAACAAAGCAATTGTAGGAATTAATACAGCTTTAATAGGTCTTGGTCTTGCTGGAATTATTCCTTCGGCAACAGCTGCGCTTTTACATAATACTTCTACTGTAGCCATCAGTATGAAAGCTATGACACCTCTTGTAGATTAAAAGGATGGAGGAATAATTGTGAACGTATCCAGTTTTTTTCCAGGAAGAATCAGAATTCGTGATGAAGTTTTAAAGGATGGAGAAATAAGTGCTGCTTTAAGAGCTGCTATAGAAAATCATGAAGCGATAAAAAATATAGATCATAATTTGCGTACTGGAAGTGTTCTTATTGAATATCATGTTTCAAAACTGCCGGTAGAAAAGCTTATGACTTTTCAGAAAGAACTTCTGGAATTACAGAAACTTTGTGACCGTTATAATGGCAGTGATAAAAGTGCAATTCTCTTAAAAATCGGAGAGCTTAAAGAAAAACTTGCCCTGTGATTTTTATAACGCTTTGACACTTTAGGAACAGTAGTTATAATCATATTTACTATGAGATTTACACTTAAACAGTTTTTTGTTCCTAATTTTTCTAAGAAAATAGCAATTTTATCAGTATCAATTTTTTGTATGGGATTATTTGTCTCTCTCCTTCTTGAAGCGGGATGGGGCAGTGATCCCTTTACTTTTATGAATGAAAGCATAAGTCAGCGTCTTGGTATTTCTTTTGGAACCTGGGAGCTTATCCTTAATGCCAGCCTTATTATTCTTACAATAATTTTTGCGCCGGAACTTATTGGTTTTGGTACTCTTGAGAATATGATTTTTATCGGCTATATAGCTGACTTTTTCAGATGGGTTTGGAAAACAACAGGTATTCATGATGTAATCGGTTTTGCTGCAAATCCACCAGTCTGGCTTCATGTTTTAGTATTCGGACTGTCAATTTTTCTTTTTATTATCAGTGCAGCAGTTTATATGAATGCCAGAATGGGTTTGTCGCCTTATGATTCAATTCCAAAGATTATTAATAAAGGCTGCAAGAAGATTCCTTTTACACCTCTCCGTATGTGTTATGATGCCTCTGCCTGTATTATAGGCTTTATTGTAAGCCCATATACTATAAAAGACAGTCAATTGTACCTTCCCATGATTGGAGCCGTAATTATGGTCTTTTTCCTTGGGCCTGTTATAGGTCTTGTAGGCAGATTTATGCAAAATCATATTTTTAAGGATGATATTGAGACATATTCTGGGGAAAATTAAAATTTTTTAAAAGAAAAAGTTTGCTAATTGGGGAAAAATCTTTTAAAATTGTAGTAATGTTAGAATTAAACGTTAATACAAAATCACCCGGTGCTATTACTGCGGCATTTAAGAAAATTAAAGAAATGATTACCTCAGGTGCAATTGATAATACTGTGCCGGTACACATCATTCTTGATAGTGGTGTGTATCATGAAGTAATTCGTTACAATCTTTCAAATCCACTTGTTATGGAAGCTGCCCCTGGAGTTCCCCCTGAATCATGTGTATTACAGGCTGATAACAGTGAACAGTTTAATCGTGGTGTTGAAAATAGAAGTGTTTTTGTTCTTGGCCCTAATACTACTAATGTTACTTTAAAGAGATTTTCTATTGTTAACACTCATGTAAAGACTATGGAAGGAGATGCTCCTGTTGGAGACAGTGCAGAAGCCTTTACTTATAACAATACAAGTGGAACTTTGCTTGCAGAAGACATGCGCTTTGAAGGAAAACAGAATACTCTTTGTCTTAAAGGGTTCAGCTGGTTTTTGAACTGTTATATCAGCGGAGACGTAGATTTTATTTATGGAGATGTTGATACAGCGTTTTTTGAAGATTGCAGGATTCATCTTATAGAAGACAATCGTGGAGACAATCCTGGTTATGTTGTAAAAAGTTCTGCTTTTGCAAATAAAAAGGGATTTATTTTTTATAATTCTACTTTTATGGCAGAAAAGCGTAAGCATTCAAAAATGTATCTTGCCCGAACTCTGGGAAAAGGCAGTGCTACTTCTTTAAAAAACTGGGACAGTATAGCTTTTGTAAATTGCATTGTAAGTGATCTTTATAGTGAAGAGCTTATGTGGGATGACGATATGAATCTTACCGTTTATCCTAGAGGCAATTTTAAGAGTGGTCTCAGGGAATACAATACCCGCGTTATTGATAAGAGTGGAAATCTTGAAGATGCAGATACATCTATGAGAAATGTAAAATCTTATTTAATGACAGAAGATGATTACTTTAAAGGATATGCCAGCAGATATCTGATTTTGCATGACACTCCTTTTGCAGAAATTATTTAGAATTAACACCAAGTCCAAATAATGCAAAGTCGCCTTTAACCGGGTCGTCAGGGAAAACTTCCTGCAGGCTTCGGGTAAGGGCGATTGCTTTTTTAAATGAAGCTGCCTGAACTTTTCCTGTGGAAGTAGGTGCAAGCATTTTTAGTTCTGTTGCCTGATTCATAACATGGGTATCCAGAGGTAAAAGAAGATCTGTTTTTTTGTACCAGGTCCACAGGCCCATATCAACAGGTGAATTATCACGAACCATCCATCTTAAAAAAAGATTTATTTTTTTACAGGCTGAATCTTTTGTGTGTGGAATAAGATTACAGTCCTGAGAAAAAAGTGCTGCTATTTTATGACAAAGATGTATTTCTTCTTTTGAATCCTTTAAATTTATTAAATCCGGGGAAGGGTTTTGACAGTTTAAAGTTTTTATAAAGTTTCCCAGGGTTTTGTGATTTTTTAGAATAGAATTCAAAGTATCAAAAAAACTAAGCATTGAATTATTGGAATACATTCTGTAAAAAGATTTATTGTTCTGCGGAAAAAACTTTTTATACTCTGAATCTAAAATCCATTTGCATGGTGATTTACCTGCTGCATCAAGAATTATTTGTATATGTTTTAAAATCTGTTCCCTGCGGCCGAATGCGAGATTTGCAGAAATAAAAGCTGCACACTCAATATCAGAAGTGTTTGTATAAAGGTGCATGAACTTAGAAGGATCAGCTGTAAGGAAATCTTTATTTTCGTATTTGTTTGCCAGGGCAATAAGTTTGTTTTTAAGGCTTTCTGTCATGGTTAAGGATTGTAACACTGAATTAAAGAATATGATACAATGCTTTAATGGAAAAAATAATTTCACTAATGGCAGACAATAATATTCGTCTTGATGAATTTTTAAGATTAAAAATACCGGAATCTTTAGGTAAAGAAATTTCTAATAGTAAAATCAGGCGTCTTATTGTTGCCGGTGCTGTTGATGTAAATAAAAGCCAGTGCAGAATTCCAGGCTTTAATTTAAGAAGGGGAGCCAGAGTAAAGATTCGTCTTGATGAAGATAAATTGTTTTTTGAAAAACAGCCTGATGATATTGCTTTTGAAGTGACAGAAAAAAATGTTTTGTTTGAAGATGAAAATATTATTGTAATAAATAAGCCATCTCATTTTCCTTCTGAAGCAGGAATGGTTGGAAGTCGTGATAATCTCCATGCTGCAGTTATAAGATATCTTCATAGTAAAAATACATCTTTACGTAATCCACCTTATGTTGGAGTTATACACAGACTTGACCGTGATACAAGCGGGGTAATTCTTTTTACAAAAAGTCGTAGTGTTAATGCAGCCTGCCATGATATGTTTGAACAGCATACTGCCCGTAAAATTTATCATGCCCTTGTTTGTGGAGATAGTAAAAATAAAAAACTTCAGGAAAACGATTTTACTGTAGAAATGTTTATGGGAAGAATCAGCGGAAAAAGTCAGGCTGCAAAATGGGGAAGTCTTCCAGAAAGTAAAGGCGGACTTTATTCTAAAACAGACTTTACAGTTTTAAAAGAAATTGAACTTGAGGGAAAAAAATATTTTTTAATTGAAGCCAGACTTTATACAGGAAGAACTCATCAGATAAGGGTTCATCTTTCAAGCATGGGGCTTCCAATCTTAGGTGACCAGCTTTATGGTGGAAAAGCTTATAATCGAATAATGCTCCATGCCTGCAGTTTAACTTTTCCTCATCCCATAACAGGTAAAGAAATGACAGTGTCCTGTCCTTTTACAGAAGTGGAATAAGGGCAGTTATAAAAAAAATAATTCCTGCGGTAAAAAGATGCAGGGAAGATTTATTTTTAGGACTGTATTGATTGCAGAATTCAGGATAGCTGAGATTTGAATGGCAAAATATTTTTTCCTTAAAAAAAGAGAAAGGCTTAAAAAATCCATTGCCTCTTAAAAGTCTTAACGCTGCAGCTGCAAATAACAAAACAGAAGTTGTAAAAGCAGAATCGCTTATATTTCTTTTTAAAGAAAATTCTGAAAAAGAAGACTGCAGAAAGAATATCAGTGAAAAAATTACAAGTCCCAGGGATAAGGCAAAAATAAAAGACAGTAAAAACTTCTTTATCATTATATTTCTCCCTGTGTTTCTTCTTCTGTTAAAAGAAAATGTTCAGGACTTACTTCTTTAAAGTTTGCATTTTTGTAATCTTTTTCTTCTTTATAAATAATCTGTTCTCTTTTAGCTTCTTCGTCCGGATCAGGAAGAGGAATCGCACTAAGAAGGGATTTTGTATAAGGGTGAAGGGGATTTTTAAACAGTTCATCAGAAGGTGCTGTTTCTACAATTTTTCCTGAATGCATTACAGCAATTCTATCAGAAAAATATTTTGTTACGGAAAGATCGTGGGCTATACATAAAACTGCAATGTTAAGTTCTTTTCGTAAATCATTAAGGAGATTAATTATCTGTGCTTTTATAGAAACATCAAGGGCGCTAACAGGTTCATCTGCAATTATTAATTCCGGCTCCATAATTATTGCACGGGCAATTCCTATACGCTGTTTTTGACCTCCGGAAAATTCATGAGGATATCTTCCGGCATATTCAGGGAGTAGACCGACTTTTATAAGAGCCTGGTCAACTTTTTTCTGAATGAGATTTTTATCTTTATATCCCTGAATAATAAGACCTTCGCTGATAATTTCCCTGACAGTCATTCTTGGATTAAGACAACTTGCCGGGTCCTGAAAAATCATCTGGATCTTTGGATTGATTTTAAGCTTAGTATTTTTTGAGTTAGTAAGTTCATTATTAAAATAAATCTGGCCGTCAGATACTTTGTATAAATTAATAATACATCTTCCTGTTGTAGTTTTTCCGCAGCCACTTTCTCCTACAAGACCAAAGGTTTCTCCTTTTTTAATATCAAAAGAAATATTGCGGACAGCTTTATAAAAGCCTCTTTTTGCAGGAAAATTCATTGAGATATTTTTTACGCTGAGGATTGTATTATTTTCCATAAGCAGCTCCTTTTTCTTTTAGTTGCTTTATTCTTGGAGGTAGTTCTACTTGAGGTGCATCAGGATGTAAAAGCCAAGTAGCCGCATAATGATTATTACTTACCTTAAAGAAAGGTGGTTCTTCTTCAAAATCAATTTCCATGGCGAATTTATTTCTTGAAGCAAAAGCGTCCCCTTTTGGTGGAAAGCGCATATCCGGCGGTGTTCCAGGAATAAATTCCAGAGGCTGGTCTGAATCAGGATCGGCAATACTGGAAAGAAGAGCCCATGTGTAAGGATGTTTTGAATTGTAAAAGATTTCTCTTGAAGGTCCATATTCTACGATTTTACCTGCATACATTACTGTAAGAGAGTCTGCAATATTTGCAACTACACCTAAGTCATGAGTGATAAAAATAACACTCATATTTCTTTCCTGCTTAAGTTTTTTTATTGTCTGAAGAATCTGGGACTGAATTGTAACATCAAGGGCTGTTGTAGGTTCGTCACAAATAAGTATTTCCGGATTGGAGGCTATGGCAATTGCTATTACAATTCTCTGCCTCATACCACCGGAAAATTCAAAAGGATACTGATTAAATCTTTTTTCTGCTTCAGGAATTCCAACTTCATTCATAATGGCAATAGCTTTTTGATAGGCTTCTTTTTTACTCATTTTTTCTGATGAAGTTTTTTTATGATTTACTAAAATACTTTCTGTAATTTGTTTTCCAATTTTTACTATTGGATCAAGGGAAGACATTGGGTCCTGAAAAATCATGGCAATTTTATTTCCACGGATTTTATTAAATTCTTTTTCTGAAAATCTTAAAAGGTCCTGGCCTTCATAAATAATTTGTCCCTGAGGAATACTTGCATTGGGAGATTCAATTCCCAGAATGGCTTTTGATGTGACACTTTTACCACTGCCGCTTTCTCCAACAATGGCCAGAGTTTCTCCTCTGTGCAGGTCAAAAGAAATATTACGAACGGCATGAACTGTTCCGTTGTTAGTTTTAAAATTAACCGTAAGATTTTTTACACTAAGAATTACATCGTTCATTTTTCACTTCCTCTTAATGAAGGATTAAATGCATCCCTTAAACCGTTCCCAAATTCATTAAAACAAATAAGAAGTATGGAAATAAATGCAGCCGGAAAAAATACACAGTGAGGATGAGTAGAAAGGGAAGCCTGGGCACCGTTTAGCATTGTTCCTACAGAAGACATAGTGTCACTCTGAAGATTTACAATTCCAAGGTAAGTAAGGTTTGCTTCTGAAAAAATTACTCCTGGAATAGTAAGAACGCTTGTTGTAATAATAAAACCTATTGCATTAGGAAAAATATGTCTGAAGATAAGACGGGAATCTTTTGCTCCTAAAGTACGGCTTGCCATTACATATTCCTGTCCCTTAAATCTGTAAAATTGGGCCCTGACAGTAGAAGATGTGCCTATCCATCCAAAGAAAATAAATGCAAAGAACATAGAAAAAACAGGCCCCAGTTTTTTTGCAAAGTAAAGCTGGAATAAAGTCATAAGTATTACGGAAGGAACCTGATATAAAATCTCTTTAATTCTTTCTGCAATAAGGTCAAAGGTGCCGCCGTAATATCCTTCAAGAGAGCCAATAATTATTCCCAGAAAAAGATTTATTGCTGCAACACAAATACTAAGTAAAAGAGAAAGTCTTGCACCGTAAGCAAGTCGGGTAAAAATATCATAGCCTGAATTATCTGCACCAAAAAGAAAGGATGCATATTTTCCCTTTTCGTATTTATACCATTCTTTGTAGAGAACCCTGGTTTCTAACTGAGTGCCTTCCATTCTGGAAATATAATATTGGATTTCATTTTTACCTTCTGTGTTATCGTAAAGAAAAATATCCTTAATATTTCCGTCTTTATCTTTTATGGCAAAACCATGGTCATCTGTTTCAAACCACGCATTCTGATCATTTTTGTAAACAGGACTTTTGATTTTACTGCGGTCAATAACAGGATAAAAAAGCTGAATGCCTGTTGTTTCTTCATAATTTTTAGCAGCCTGATATTCTTCTTTAGTAAGTAATTTTTTTATCCAGCCTACTTTTGCATAATCATCAACTTTGATTTTGTACCAGTCTTGAGGAATGTTTGCAGCATTGTAAGTTTTTTTGCCATAAACTTTTTTTACTGCACCGGGAATGTTATTAAGATAGTCAAAGTTTTGTTCATTAACTTCTATGGATGAACAGCCGTCCCAGAAAGCTGTATTTTTAAAAAGGCTGCATTTTGGAGAAGCATAGGCATAGTAACCGTCTTTATCAGAAATGGAATAGCTGGAAAAAACAGGAGCAAGTATGGCGTATAAAACAAGGAGAAGTATTATAAAAAAACAAATTAGAGAGCCGCGGTTTTTTGCAAAACGGATCATGGCATCTTTAAAGTAGCCTGATTCTTTAGTAAGAATCTTTGGTTCAGCCATGGCATTATTAAAATGCACAAAAGTGAATTTAGATTTATCAATTTTTATTGTTGAAGGATTGTCCTGATTATAATTCATTGCTTTTGTTTCCTCCCATGCGGATTCTTGGATCAATAAAGCCGTAGCTTAAGTCAAAGAGTATGCCTGCAGCCAGACCTATGGAAATATAAAACATGGAACACATCATAAAGACGCTGTAGTCTTTTAACGAAATGGAAAGCAGGTAGGTTTTACCTATTCCCGGAACTGCAAAAATCTGTTCGATAATCATACTTCCTGCAATTACAGAAAGAAAATCTGCAAGGTAACCTGGTATAAGGGGCACAAGTGAATTCCTGAGTGCATGTTTAACTGTTGCCTGTTTTTTTGACAGACCCTTTGTAACGGCAAGAAGCATATAGTCACTGGTCAGGGATTCAGTAAGTTCAGCACGGATAAGCCTCATTTGTCCTGCTATAGGACCAAAAGAAAGAGCCAGTACCGGAAGAATGGCACTATGGAACATTGTCCATGAAAACCAGTCATTTCCGGATGCAAAAACCAGGGGGCAGAGATTCAGTTTAAAGCCAATAAAATATTGAAGTAAAAAGGCATAAACAAAAGATGGCACGGAAATAAAAAGCATTATAAAAAACTGTATTATATGATCCGGCCATTTATTTTTATTAACAGCAGCTATAATTCCAAAAATTAGTCCCATGGGAATAGAAAGAATAAGTGAAAAAATATTCAGGTAGACAGTTGCCGGAAGTTTTGACATTAAATATTCGTCTACAGGCTCAAGAAAGGTTCCAAGAGTTGTACAAAAACCCCAGTCCCACTTAGTAAAAACATTTTTAAGAAAAATACCATATTGAACTAAAACAGGCTTGTTGTAGCCCCAGGCTTGTCTCATGTCGCTTAAAGCCTTGTCATAGCCTCCCTGAACGCTTTCTACGCTGTTTGGCAGCATGCGTATAAGGACAAAAAGCATGGTCATAATAATAAAGAGGCTCAGGAGCATCAGGCATAATCTTTTTAAAACATACTTGAACATATAAGAAATTTCGGCATTTTTTAACCTGTTTGAAAGTAAAAAACGGCAGTAGTGTATTAAGGCAGCAGGATTAAAATAAAAAAAAGGGCCATTAAAACTAATGACCCTCTTATCAGAATAATCTGTCTTTATTACAGGTGAAGAACCCTTTCCTGGATTTCCTGAGTACGACCCTGGTTCCAGTACTGTGTTCCGATGTAACCGCAGGTTCTGCGTGCAACATTCATTGTTGATTGATCACGGTTCTTGCAGTTAGGACATTCCCAGACAAGCTTGCCGTCGTTGTCCTTAACAATCTTGATTTCTCCAGTAAATCCGCATTTCTGGCAGAAATCACTCTTTGTATTCAATTCAGCATACATAATGTTGTTGTATATATGCTTAAGCAATGTCATAACAGCAGGAATGTTGTTTTCCATATTTGGAACTTCAACATAACTTACAGCACCACCCGGGCTAAGTTCCTGGAACTGGCTTTCAAAAGTAAGTTTTGCAAAAGCATCGATTTTTTCTGTAACATTTACATGGTAACTGTTAGTGATGTAGTTCTTGTCTGTAACACCAGGAATTACACCAAATCTGCGCTTAAGGCATTTAGCAAACTTATATGTTGTGCTTTCAAGAGGTGTACCGTAAACAGAATAATCAATGTTTTCTGCTTCTTTCCACATCTTGCAGGCATCATTAAGGGCATGCATAACATCCAGGGCAAATGGTTTTGCTTCAGGATTTGTATGGGATTTACCGGTCATATACTGAACACATTCACAAAGACCTGCATATCCCAAAGAAATGGTTGAATAACCACCGTAAAGAAGTTCATCAATTACAGCACCCTTTGGAAGACGGGCAAGAGCACCATTCTGCCAGAGAATTGGAGCTGCATCTGAACGGGTTCCAAGAAGTCTTTCATGACGGATTCTAAGGGCTCTGTGACAAAGTTCAAGGCGTTCTTTCATAATCTGCCAGAACTTATCAAAGTCTTTACCGGAAGAACAAGCAACATCTACAAGGTTAATTGTAACAACACCCTGGTTGAATCTTCCGTAGTACTTTGGTTTTCCTTCAGAATCGATATATGTAGTAAGGAATGAGCGGCATCCCATGCAAGGATAGCAGTTACCGTTACCTTTTTTGTCTATCTTAAGTTCAAGCATTTTCTTTTCAGAAATGTAATCAGGAACCATACGTCTTGCAGTACATTTAGCTGCAAGTTCTGTAAGGTAGTAATACTTTGAACCCTGCTCAATATTGTCTTCTTCAAGAACATAAATAAGCTTAGGGAAGGCTGGAGTAATCCATGCACCTTTTTCGTTTTTTACACCCTGGTATCTCTGCTTAAGAACTTCTTCGATAATAAGTGACAGGTCAGTTTTTTCTGCTTCTGTTTTAGCTTCGTTAAGGTACATAAAAACAGTAACAAAAGGAGCCTGACCATTAGTAGTCATAAGGGTAATTACCTGATACTGAATAGTCTGAACACCACGTTTGATTTCGTCCTTAAGGCGCTGGTTTACCATGTAGTTGTACTGTTCTTCTGAAACGTGAAGTCCTGTAGTTTCTATCATTTCTGATATTTCTTTCTTAAACTTCTGGCGGCTTACGTCTACAAAAGGAGCAAGGTGTGCAAGAGAGATACTCTGTCCGCCGTACTGGCAGCTTGCAACCTGTGCAATAATCTGTGTAGCAATATTACATGCAGTGCTGAAAGAATGAGGGCGGTCAATTTTAGTACCGCTGATAACTGTACCGTTCTGAAGCATGTCTTCAAGATTTACAAGGTCGCAGTTATGCATTCTCTGTGCAAAATAATCTGAATCGTGGAAGTGAATAAGTCCATTGTCATGGGCTTCTGCAATATCCGGATCAAGAAGGAAACGGCGGGTAATGTCTTTAGAAACTTCACCAGCCATATAGTCACGCTGTACGGATACAACAGTAGGATTTTTATTTGAGTTTTCCTGCTTTACTTCTTCATTGTTTTCTTCCAGCAGGGATTTAATCTGTTTGTCAGTTGTGTTTTCCTTGCGCATAAGTTCATGGCGGAAACGGTAAGTGATGTAAAGTTTTGCTACATCAAAAGCACCATTCTGCATGATTCCATTTTCTACAAGGTTCTGGATATCCTCTACATTGAGGGCGTGGTCGGTGTTGTGACACTCAATTTCAATATCATCAACGATAGAAGCAATCTGGGCTTCACTCAGTTTTTTGGCATCTACTACCTGCTCATTGGCCTTTTTGATGGCATCAGCAATTTTTTCTCTTTCAAAGACAACTTCAGCACCGCTTCTTTTGATGATTTTCATTGATTTTTCCCACCTTTTTTGATTGTTCCTACGCTAAATATAGCGTAAGAATACTAGAAGTCTACTAGGGCTAGTGGTTAAAGTCAATATTTAAATTTGGCAATTACATATTGCATAAAACGCAAAATGACGGATTTATGCTACTTTTAAGCTTTTGTCAGTGACAAAAAAAATAAATTTTTTTTCAGGTCCCTCAATTATTCAACTATTTTATAATTTAGGGGTACAGTTTTATGATTTTTTACCCTTTTACTGTGATATTATTCACAATAAAGCCCGCACAAGGCTTTTATAATGACATGGGGGCAAGAAATTGATAATATTTACCTATTATGGAATTAAACAGCAAACAGAGAAAGGTCCTTACAGCATTATCTAACCCTCTTGAACCCCTGGTTATAGTAGGTGCGGGTGGAGTTACCGAAGGACTGGAAAAGAAAACACTTGAGTGTCTTGAACATCATGAACTTATAAAGGTTAAGTTCAATGAATTTAAAGAGGAAAAGCTTGAATTATCTCAGAAACTGGCAGATAGCTGTGAAGCTGCCCTTGTACGTGTAATTGGTAATGTAGCAATTCTTTACAAACAGAATCCGGATCCGGAAAAAAGAGTTATTAAGTTAAAGTAAAAGGGATTTAAAAAAAAGAAGCGGGCCACTTTAAGGAGGAAGAATAGCGGCCCGCTCTTGTATAAGATTTTCTTACTGCTTGATGATGATAATATATAAGAAATTGATTGTAGTCAATAGATTTTCAAAGAAAATTTTGGAAATTTTTTGCATATATTGCGGTATTTCGCAAGGAGTGACATTAAATGCAAAATAAGATTGGAATTATCGGTGCAATGAACGTTGAAGTAAAAACGTTGAAGTCTTTGCTTGAAAATTCAACAGAAAAGAAATCCATGGGTCTTACCTTTGTAGAAGGAAAGCTTGATGGAAAAGATGTAGTTATTGTTCAGTCAGGTATAGGTAAAGTTAATGCGGCTCTTTGTACCCAGATTCTTATTTGTGAATTTAAGGTTACCCATATTATAAATACAGGTATTGCCGGTGCCATGGCTCATGGATTAAAGGTGCTGGATTTTGTTGTGTCTACAGATGCCCTTTATCACGATATGGATGCTACAGGTTTTGGATACAAGGCTACAGAAATCCCTCAGATGGAGTGTTCTGATTTTGCAGCAGATGCAGCTATGATTGTTGCGGCAAAAGAGGCTTTTGCTTCATTAAAAGAGGCTGAGGGGCACTCTCTTATGGCAGGCAGAATTGCTTCTGGAGATCAGTTTGTTTCTTCTAAAGAGATAAAGGCCCGTATTAAGGCAGCCTGTGACCCGGCTTGTGTAGAAATGGAAGGTGCAGCAATAGCTCATGCGGCTTATTTATATAAAACACCTTTTGTAATTATCAGGTGTATGAGTGATATGGCCGATGATGCAGGTGAATCAACCTATGATTTTAACGAAGAAAGTGCCGCAAATTTAAGTGCAGCCCTTGTTCGTGCAATCTGTGGAAGAATTTAAATAAAGGCAGATATAAAGCAAATAAACGGAGGTTTTATATGGCAGAACTTAAAAAATACAATGTAGACAGTTTTAATCTTGATCATACTAAGGTTACAGCACCTTTTGTACGTCTTGCAGCAAAGAAAACTGGGGAAAAGGGTGATATCGTTACAAAATTTGATATCCGTATTACCCAGCCAAACAAGGAATTTATGCCGACAGGTGCAATTCATACAATTGAACATATTGTTGCAGAATATATTCGTGACGAAATTGAAGGCGTAATTGATTTTAGCCCTATGGGTTGCAGAACAGGCTTTTACTTTACAGTATGGGGAGACCGTGATGAAGGCTTTATTGCAGAACATCTTCTTCCTGTTTTTCAGAAAGTAGTAGACTGGGAAGGGGATATTCCTGCAGCAAACGAGATTCAGTGCGGTAATTACCGTGATATGGACCTTGAAAATGCAAAGAAATATGCAGCTCAGTGGATTAAAGGCATAAAGGAAAAAGGCTATAACTGCTACAAATAGTAGATTTTATAACAGGTTTAGACAGTGAATTTGCAGCAAAAGCTTAGGGAGACTTTGTTTTCCGTACTGCCTGTCATGCTGATTGTTCTGTTTTTAGGGCTGACTGTAGCTCCTTTAGACGGAACAACCATTCTGCGTTTTTTAACAGGCGGTATTCTTGTAATTATTGGACTCACATTTTTTTTGCTTGGTGTTGATATAGGTATTCTTCCAATAGGTGAGCGCTGTGGTGCCGCCCTTACTTCCAGAAGAAACCTGCCTTTGCTTTTAACAGCTGCATTTTTTATTGGTTTTATGATTACCATTGCGGAACCGGATGTTCAGGTTCTTGCAGATCAGGTTAGGGGAATAAATCCTGCTGTTTCCAAATGGGGCCTTATTTTTATGATAGCCGCCGGGGTAGGATTTTTTGTAAGTCTTGGTATTTTGAGGACAGTTCTTTCCATTCCCCTCAGGCTTGTACTTATAATTTCTTATATTCTTATTTTTATACTGGCTCTTGTTACTCCAAGGGATTTTCAGGGAATTGCCTTTGATTCCGGGGGAGCAACTACCGGACCTATGACAGTGCCTTTTATTATGGCTTTAGGTGTAGGTGTTGCAGCAGTTAGGGCAAAAAGCAGTAAAGACTGCAGGGACAACTCTTCTTCTGATGAAAGTTTTGGTCTTACAGGTATAGCTTCTGCCGGTCCGGTATTTGCAGTTTGTATTTATGGAATAATTCTTGCAAATATGGGTACAGATTCAGCTGCTTCTGCCGGTCAGGAGGGTACACTTGTTCACCAGGCAGAGGGGCTGGGTATTTTTCTGACTGAACTTCCTGCTGTAATAAAAGAAGTTTCCAGTGCCCTTTTACCTTTGATTATAATGGCAGCATTTTTTCAGTTTACCCTTATAAAGATGCCGCCTTTTCAGGTAATAAGGATGGTCAGGGGTTTAATCTTAAGCTTTATCGGCCTGGTAACATTTTTATCCGGTGCCAAAGGTGGCTTTATGCCTGCAGGTACAAAACTGGGAGAAGTTTTAGGAAGTCTCGCTATAAGCGGTGACAAAACCCTTCTTCTTTTGAATGCTGCCGGTCAGATAGAAAAATCCATGCTTATTCCGGGTATAGTGCAGATAGTTTTACTTTTGCTTACAGGCTGTATTTTTGGTGCAGTTGTTGTTTGTGCAGAACCTGCTGTCTGGGTTCTTACGGATCAGGTAGAAAGTATTTCTGGTGGAACAATTAAGCGCAAGGTTATGATTATTGCTCTCAGTACAGGTGTGGCTATTGCTATTGGTATATCCATGGCAAGGGTACTTTTTAGATTCAGTCTCTGGTATGTACTTATTCCAGGATATATAATTGCCCTCCTTCTTACTTTTGTCTGCCCAAAGCTTTTTACCGGAATTGCCTTTGATTCTGGTGGAGTAGCCAGCGGACCTATGACAAGTACATTTATACTTTCTTTTTCTCTGGGAGCCAGTTCTGCCAGCGGGGGAAATCCTGCCGTAGATGCTTTTGGAGTTATAGCTCTGGTTGCCATGACACCTTTGATTGCTATTCAGATACTTGGCATTTTCTTTAAGATTAAGACGAGGGAAGCTAAATGAGCAGTTTCAGATTGTTGATAAGTATTGTTCCCCATGACAAGGGAGAAAAACTTACCCGGGCTGCTATGGAAAGCGGCTGCAGGGGTGGAACGGTTTTAATGGGCCGCGGTCTTGCCAGGTCTAACTTTATGGCCGTTCTTGGTCTTGGTGAAAGTACTAAAGATGTAATAATGATGATTGTAGAAGAAGATGTTCTTGAATCCGTCAGGGGGGCAATTATAGCTTCTACCAGTCATGAGCAAAAGAATTTTGGTGAATTATTCTGTACGGATGTAGATGCCCTGATGAAAGGCGGAAAATTTGTAGAAGGAGAAAAAGGCATGGCAGGCAATTCAAATGAACTTATAACCGTAATTGTTAACAGGGGATATGCAGATGATGTAATGGCTGCAGCCAGAAAAGCAGGTGCCGGCGGTGGTACAGTGCTTAATGCCAGGGGAACTGCCAGAGAAACAGATGAACGTTTTTTTGGAATGCATATTGTTCCGGAAAAAGAAATGCTTCTTATAGTAGTAGAAGCTGATAAAAAAGAGGCAGTACTTGAAGCAGTAAAAAATCTGTCCTGCCTTAATCAGCCAGGAATTGGAATTGCCTTTTGTTCACCGGCAGATGAATTTACAATTCTTGGTAAAAAATGATATTAATCTATTAAATAATTTAAGAGGAAAGAACAGTGATTTTTCAGAGTTTAAATGATGCAGAATTAGAGAAACATCTTGATTCAATTCATAAAGATGAAATGGCAGTATTTGTAATGGCAGAAGGCCGTGTCAGGGGTGCACTTTTTAATGGAAGTCGTTTTGTAAATCAGGCAAGAGCCCAGCATGGTCTTGGTATACTTGAAACTATGGTATTTGGTCAGGCAGCCCTTTGCGGTGCCCTTCTTCTTCCTACAATGAAAGGAAAGGAACATAAAACCTGGCATTATGAAGTAGATGGTCCTGCAAAAGGTTTTTCAATAGAGACAGATTCTACAGGTTATGTCCGGGGCTATCCTTATGAATTTCATATTCCTGTAGATAAACCTCTGGAAAGCTGGGACCTTACACCATTTTTAGGCAATGGTACAATTACAATGTCTACCCTCAGGGAATTTGACAAGGAACCCTACACAAGTTCTGTAGACGTAGATTCAAAAAATATTGCCAGGGATCTTGCCTGGTTCTTTAATCAGAGTGAACAGATTCAGACCGCTTTTAATACTGGTATTCAGATGGATAAAAAAGGCCGTGTTATTGGTGCCGGGGGTATGTTCCTTCAGGTATTACCAGAAGTAGGCGGTTTTAATAATTCAGGAGAAGCTGTTAATTCCCAGTCTGATAAAAAAGCAGATGAAAAGCTTATAGAAAAGGTAGAACTTGCTTTTAGGGCAGCTCCTTCTTTGGGACAGTGGTTTTCTGAAAATGGAACTATAGAAGATCTGGTTTACGGTCTTTTCCGTGAATTTAAGCCTGCTATTGCAGTACGCCGTGACGTAAAGTTTGAATGTCCATGTTCAAAGGAACTTTATCTTAGTCATGTTCGTAATCTGCCAAAGTCAGAAATCGAAGATATTAAGAAAAGCGGCAAGGATTCAATAGAAATTGTCTGCCGTAACTGTTCCAGTGTTTATAACATTCCTGTTTCTGAGCTGTAAAAATTGAATCTTCAGGATTTTATGCCCTCTCTTGTAAAGATATGGAGGGGGTCTGGTAATTCGATTCTTTCTCCACGGGAACTGGACCGGGTAAGTAATGCCCTTTTACGTCTGCAAAGAGGTCTTACAGGTAAAAGGGAGCTTGCCGGTGCCGGTTATATGCAGGAAAACGATTTACTTGGTGCCTATCTTTTATATTACTGGCCTGTAACCTTTCTTCAGGTTCACCATGCTTTTGAAACAGCCTGTAATTCAAATAAAATTACTTTTTCCGGACAGGTACAGCTTCTTGATTTAGGATGCGGCCCTGGACCTGCAGGTATTTCCCTTTGTAATGAATTAAAAAAGCTGGGTGTAAAAAAAATTAGTGTAACTCTGACTGATTATTCATCAAAAGCCCTTAATCTTGCTAAGAAGATTTATGAAGCTAATCTTCCCGGGGTTAATGTAGAAACTAAAATTCTGAACTTTGAGGAAATCGGTAAAACCACTTCAGGTCTTGAAAAAAAATATGACCTGGTGATTATGAGTCATGCCCTTAATGAACTGTGGAAAAACCAGAAAGATGCTCAGAAAAAACGCCTGGAATTTCTTGAAGAGACAGTAAAATATCTTTTGCCTGATGGAATTCTTTTTTTAATGGAGCCGGCTCTTTTAAATACCAGCCGTTCCCTTATTGAGCTTAGAAATATGCTGGTGGAAAAGGGTATGAGTGTAATCAGCCCCTGTTCAAAAAGTTACCAGTGTCCTGTAATAAAAGCCGGAGAAAACATTACCTGTCATGGTGAATATGCCTTAAAAAATGCACCTCTTATTATGGATTTAGCCCGTCGTGCAAAACTGGACAGAAATTCCGTAAAAATGACTTATTTTATGTTTAAAAACAGCCCGGACCTTCATTCAGATGAGGGAGAAAACCTTTATACAGTAGTTTCTGAGGGAATGCTTAATAAAAGCGGAAGAATCAGGTTTCTTTTATGTGACGGTAAGTCCAGAATCCCGTGTTCAGCAAAGAAAGATGACTCTCATGCAAGGGAAACCGGGTTTTTTAAGCTTAAAAGATATGACAAGATTGAATTAATTAACCCCGAAATCAGGGGTGATAATAAAGATGCTTATGGTATTTCCAAAGAAACTGCCGTAGCCCACCCTCTACAGCAGGGAAATAGTCATGTTTCTGACAGAAAAAAAGTATAGCACCCGAATTTGAATTGTTCAACCTGTTAAATTTATCACTGAAAAAAATCTATAAATTTTTATTATATGCCTGTAAATAACAAATAGATAAAGCCTTTTTTGTACAATTTAAAGCTTTCAGTTGTAAAATTTCCTTAATAAAACAGGGGAAAACCCTGCAGAATATGCTTTAAGGAGTGATTTTATGAAAAAATTAATGGCATGTTTATGTGTTATGGCAGCATTTACAGGTTCTTTTGTATTTGCTGAATCGTCAAAGAAAGCTGATGATGCAAAATCCAGACCGGAAAAGCAGGCAATGGAAACTTTGGAACTGGAAGGTAAAATAAAAGTTACCGGAAAAGATGGTAACCAGATTATTACACTTGTTACTTCAGATAAGAAAGTATATGTACTTACTTCCGGCGGAAATGGTCCTATGATGGGTGGTCCAAAAGGCCAGGATATGAAAAAAGACGACAGTGAAGATAAAAAGGCAGAAAATACAGCAGAAAATACAGCAGAAAAGAAAGCTCCTAAAGGAGAAAAAGGTGACAAAGCTCCTGGAAAAGGTATTTCTGTAAAGGATATGGCTGCAAAAGATGGAAAATCTGTAAAAGTTAAGGGATTCCTTAATCCTGATAGCAGTGTATTTACTGTTTTAAGCATGGAATAATTCTGTTCTAAAATAATTTTTGCCCTGTGGTTTACCTTTATATAAAAGGATAAGCTGCAGGGCTTTTTTATTTTAAATTTACTAAAAAAAATCTTGCTATCTGAAAATCACCATGCTATACTCTAGGAAACTAGAAAACCAAATTTGGTTTCCAAGTTTCTAAAGGGGAAGAAAATTATGGATAACAGAGAAGAACTTAGACGGGAGATACTTGAGGGTACTATAAAAGTTTTTAATCGTAAAGGTCTTAAATTTACCATGTCAGAAGTTGCAGTTGAACTTGGTAAAAGTAAAAAGACTTTGTATGAGGTTTTTCCGGATAAAGAAACCATGTTTTTTGAAATGGTTGATTATTGTTTTGATTCAATTAAAGAAAGCGAAAACGAAGTATTTAATGATAAGGAACTTTCTACTGTAGAAAAGATTCGTAAGATTCTGGGTGTATTGCCTGAAGGTTATAAGGATATTGATTTTAAGCAGCTTTATCTTCTTAAAGATAAGTTCCCAAAGATTTATAAAAAAGTAGAAGACCGGCTTGAGAATGGCTGGGAAAAAACAATTCAGCTTTTAAATCAGGGAATGGAAGAAGGGGTTATCCGTAAGGTAAATATCCTTCTCTTTAAAATGATGATGGAATCCAGTCTGGAGCAGTTTTTTCAGAGAGATATTCTTGTTAAGGCAGGTATTTCTTATGCTCAGGGTCTGGAAGAAATTGTAAATATTCTTGTAGATGGAATTGTGATGTAAAGGAGTTTGTTATGCAGGATAAGGCCAGACTTATTTTTGGAAACAGAATTGAAAACTCAGCATATAAAAAAGCCTGTAAATCCAAAAAAAAGTTTATAAAAAAATTTGGTGATGACTCTGATAAAGACTATGCTGTCAGGATTCAGAAAAATAAATTCATCGGTGATCTTCTTGGTGTAAAAAATATTCTTGTTGGTAGTCCGGAAAGTAATGCTCATTATATTTCCAGTTTGCCTTATGACGAGGAGGGTTTTGATACAAAAAAAGGAATCATTGTTGGAAATATCCGTATGGGTTTTGGTCATTACCGTATTTCTATGGCTATAGCTTCTGCTGCAAAAAGTATGGGACTTACTCCTTACTGGATGGATTTGAATTCCTATAAAGAAACTACATGTACAAAAGTTATCAGTGCACAGAATGATTTGTATTCCCTGGGTTCAAGGCTTTCTTCCAAGAGCAGTCTCTTTAATCGTCTTATATGGGAACCTTTAAATTACGAAGGATTCCG